>CAISZK010000368.1 GCA_903889915.1 uncultured Bacteroidota bacterium | reverse complement strand
GGGCGATTCCTGACGGTACTTTTTATAATTGGATGAAATCAAAAGGAAAACTGGGCGGACAACACAAAGTGCCGAGGCTTTCGAATGACCGTTGTTATGTGGATGAGATCAATAATATAATTGCTGCAAAATAAAAAGAAATTACAGGGAAATGAGATCGCAAAAAAAAGAATCACAGAAGCCGGAAATGTGTGAAGCAGTAAATAAACTCTCCGCCTCACCTATTCGCCGTTTCCTGATATCACTTAATAAAAGATCACTGGTTGTAGTAATAGCCACTATCTTCATTTTATGCAGCGCTTTCATAATGACGAATGATTATGTATTGGTGAATACCGTCAGTGGTTCGGCTTCATTTATGACATCCGATAATCTTGGCAATTTATACCTTGTGGTAAATGATGAATTGAGGAAATATGATTCGGACGGCAAGCTGCTAAAAACCTACAGTGATAAGTCGCTCGGGAGTCTTGCATTTGTTGATGCCAACGACCCGCTGACAATTTTATTGCATTACAAAGACCTGCGTCAGCTTGTGTTTCTCGACAATATGCTTAGTATTAAAGGAAGCCCTATCACCCTCGACAATCTGGGAGTCCTTCAACCCACGCTTGTGTGTAATTCTTATGACAACGGATTCTGGATATATGATCAGCAGGAATTTCAGCTTGAGAGGTTCAACAAAGACCTGACCATTTCAAACCAGAGCGGAAACATCGTTCAGCTGACCGGCATCAATATCAAACCTAATTTTCTTGTTGAAACCGGGGGCAAAGTTTATCTGAATGACCCAGATAATGGAATACTGGTTTTTGATAAATTCGGGACTTATTCCAAAATCCTGCCATTTAAAAACATTGCCTCATTCCAGGTACTGGAAGAAGACCTGATCTATTTTAAAGGATCGCAATTAAGCCAGTATAACATGAAAACCTTTGAAGAAAAATCAATGGATTTACCGGCAAAAAAAATCCTGTGTGCAAGGTATGAAAAGAACAGACTATTTTTGCAGGATTCTGTTTCGGTAAAGATCTATTCAGGAAAATGAGAGAATGATGTAAAAACGAAAATAAAAATTCCAATAATAAAAAAATTACTAATTTAGTCAGTCAAAAAAAACAGTTTTTTTATGCATATAGCAATAGCAGGAAACATAGGATCGGGCAAGACTACCCTGACAAAACTTTTATCCAAACACTACGGATGGAAGCCTAACTACGAAGATGTTGATACGAATCCCTACCTCAACAATTTTTATGAAGATATGCAGCGCTGGTCATTCAACCTGCAGATATTTTTTCTCAACAGCCGCTTTCGCCAGGTTGTGAATATCAGGAAAAGCGGAAAAGATGTAATACAGGACCGCACCATTTATGAAGATGCTTTCATCTTTGCACCCAACCTTCATTCGATGGGCTTAATGAGCACAAGGGATTTTGAAAATTATTCTTCACTCTTCGAACTGATGGTTTCTTTTCTGCAGGCTCCCGATCTGCTTATTTATCTGAGAGCCGATGTACCTACTCTTGTCAGACAGATACAGAAAAGAGGAAGGGAATATGAAAACTCCATCAGGCTTGATTATCTGAAACGCCTTAACGAACGTTATGAGGCATGGATATCAACATACACTTCCGGTAAGCTTTTGATAATAGATGTGGACAATATCAGCTTTGCTAAAAACCCTGAAGATCTTGGAATGATCATTGAAAAGGTGAATGCTCAGGTGCACGGATTGTTTTAAACCGGTAGAAACAGGTAGAAGCTGACAGAAACAAAAAACAGGTTGATGTTTGCAGAAACTAATAAACAACCTGTTGTTAGAAAATATTTTCACGTAAAAAGCGATTGATCGTTTTTATTATTTAATTTTACAGTCTCCAATTATTGATATGTTTAGGAAGATATTCAAAATATTTAAAAACAAATTTGTTTTTGTCACACTGGGATTCATTGTGTGGATACTTGTTTTCGATAAGAACAACCTGTTGTCGCAGATTGAGCTTGCAAAGAAACTCCAGCAGGTGAAAGTTGATAAAACGTATTTTATTGACGACATTAAGAAGAATGAGTACATTACCAAACAACTTCTGTCCAACCCTCATGAACTTGAAAGGTTCGCCCGTGAAGAATATTTGATGAAGCGCGACAGCGAAGACATTTTCCTGATCATTCAGAACGATTCCCTTGCCAGACTTTATAAATAAGTCAACAACCGGTTGATCTTTGTAAATCTTTTATTTTAGTTTTTAGTTTGTTGGTTCTTTAGTTAAAGTTCTTTGGTTTCTGGTTCCGGTTATATGTTTGACCAGGCTCTTATCCAACCGTGATACTAACCAACCAAAACTATGAACAAAAGAACGAAAACAAACCAACTCATAAACCAATAACGAAGCGGAAATTTATTTTCTGCAAACCTGAACTTTGAACTTTGAACCTTGAACATTAAACTTTGAACTAGCCAAAGCTTTTCCTATCCCAGGTCCTTCTTCAGTTTGCTGTGTTTATTCCCATAAGTAAAATACAGGGCAAGACCTATCACCAGCCATATCAGGAAACGCAACCAATTGGTGATGCCCAGTTCTGTCATCAGATAGAGATTAACGAGAAGACCGATTACCGGTATCAGTGAAAGTTTTTTTCTGATTGCGAAAAATATGAGAACGACTGCAACGACGATATAGATCAGCATCGGTATTTTTGGACTGAAAATATCCCAGAAACTGAGTGTAGCATCAGTACTGCTCATATTGAAGAAGCCTGCAACTCTGTCAAGATTCAGGTAGAGCACCAGTCCGACAGTAAGAATTACCAAAGGTGGCAGAATGATCCGGCTGTTGTAATAGGGTATTCTAAAACCCTTCGCCTTCATTTCATTTTCATCCCTTTCAACGAGCAGAACACCGCCACAAACAAGAACAAAGGCAAACAATGTTCCGATACTTGTAAGATCTGTGACCTCTGTCAGATTCAGAAACAGTGTAGGAATGGCAACCATAATACCTGTGATGATCGTAGAAAATGCAGGAGTATGGAAGCGTTTGTGGAGTTTCGAAAACTTCGGAGGCAGCAAACCATCCCTGCTCATGCTCATCCAAATTCTAGGCTGACCAACCTGAAACACCAGAAGAACACTTGCCATTGCGATCACTGCACCGATAGAGATAATGCCGGATAAATGGGTAAGATGCAATTTGTCGAAAACAAAAGCCAGGGGATCGCCAACACCCAGTTCGGCATAATTGACCATCCCTGTAAGCACAAAACAGATGGCAATATAAAAAACAGAACTGATGACAAGAGAATATATCATTGCTTTGGGCAGGTCCCTTTGCGGGTTTTTGCATTCTTCGGCAGTGGTTGAAATTGCATCAAAACCTATGTAAGCAAAGAACACCCCCGAAACTCCGCGAAGCACTCCTCCCACTCCATTGGGCGCAAACGGTGACCAATTGGCAGGAGTAACATAAAAAGCTCCTACACCTATAACCACCATCAGGATGACAAGTTTCAGCAGCACCATGATGTTGCTTGCAACTTTGGTTTCGCGTATGCCTACATAAATGAGCGCCGTTATCAGCGCGACGATACTGAATGCAGGAATATCGGCAATGATGCGAAGGCCCCCTATACTTGGCGCATGTATCCATGCAGTATAGGCTTCTTTCAATGCAGGTGTGAGATCGGCAAGACCCGTGCCCGCCGCCATTTGTTTTGTGGCCTCAGTAAACCCGCGGAAGGCGGTCAGGTAATCAGTTGATAAATATTCAGGGAAATGAATGCCTATACCGCTGAGCAGGCTTGTAAAATAATCAGACCATGATATAGCCACTGCAATGTTGCCGACAGCATATTCCATGATGAGGTCCCATCCGATGATCCATGCGATCAGTTCACCGAAACTTGCATACGCGTATGTGTATGCGCTGCCGCTGATAGGAATTCGTGAAGCGAATTCGGCATAACATAAAGCTGAGAAACCACAGGCAACAGCCGTAAATATTATCAGCAGCGAAACGGCTGGCCCTCCGTGTGCGGCAGCTGTTCCAATGGTGCTGAAAATACCAGCGCCAATGATCGCTGCAATGCCGAGAGCTGTGAGATCTCTTACTCTGAGATTACGTTTCAGATGCAACCCTTCACCAATATCATCAGCATGTTTGAGGATATGTGCAATGGATTTTCGACGGAAGTATTTACTGCTGCTCAAGGCAATTTAATTTTTCGTAAAAGTAGAAAGTATTTTGAAATGACAGATGGTGTATAACATTTTAATGCGGGATAAAAGTAAGTATTTTATAAATGATGGTTTGATTTCTTTAATAATCCTCTCGCATCAGTAATACTTAAAGAAAAAATAATCTGATTTCGAAAGATCTTCTCTGATGTTTCAGATTTATTCCGGGGCATAAAAAAAACCGCCTCGTTTACCGGGGCGGTCTTTTATGACAACAACACATGTAAGAAGCGAAGAAAGACTAATTTTAGTTAGTTGTATCTTTTTTAATTTTATTATTTGCTTTTGTAGGAGTTGTACCTTTGGTTAAGGGTTTTGTAGTAGTTGTTTTTGGAACAACTTTGCTACTGGTTAATTTTCCGGCACTGTCATACATAAGTGCGAGTTCTGTAGCTCCTTTGGTCACCAGGATCTTATACGTAATCACATTGCTTTTGTCAATTTTGTAAGCTGTTTTTACTGTATAGCTGGCATAATTTTTTGTAAGATCTTCCTGAATAGCCTTAGGCAGCTCTGTTGTTTTTACAACTGTTTCTTTGTTTGTTGAAGCCGGCGTTGTAGTTGTGGTGGCTTTTGTTGTAATTGTTGATTTTGTTGTTCCTGTTGTTTTTGTTTTGTTGTCCTGAGCATTAGCAAAAACTATTCCCAATGCAAGAATCAATACCAATCCAATCTTTTTCATAATGTTTAAATTTGAGGGTTAAATAATATTTATGTTTTAGCCAGATTTGTTTCCAATAATTGTGCCACGGTAAGTTTTACACCCCGGGAATTTATTAATAGCGTGTTAATGGAAGGCAAAAATTTTCAAAAAGATGGATTTATCCCATTACTTTTCAATCAAATCAATATCATCAGTTTCAATGCTGATATTTTATTCACCCTTTTTTTCGTAAATATCAATCTTCAGATCATCCACAAAAATGGTGTCATTGCCGCGATACCAAAGGTAAACTTTGAGAACATCATCCATGGAAGTAACGCCGTCTATAAGCTGCACGCCCTTTAGTTCGTTCCATTCCCTTGTTTTCAGATTTTCACCCTCCGAATTCAAAGAATAATAATCGTATGATTCACCATTATGTTCCATGGAAATAACCAGCGACACCGGGTTGTTTTCAATTTTTTTATCAGAATAAATAAATGCATTGGCCATAACTTTTAACGGAATTTTGTCCTTGCAGAGGTCTGAGAACTTCATTGTGTATGTAAGGCTGTAAGGGCTTGAGGCAAACAATTGCACCGATCTTTTCCCTGAGTAATGTTTTGAAGTGCATGACTGTGGTCCCTGGAGATCTTCGTAATTATAAAATTTGCCTGTTATTTTTGTATAGTCATTGCCGGCATCTTTTTCAATGCTTTTCAAAGCCGTGTTATTATCTATTGATTCATCAAGCGGGACTTTCAGGAAAACGTAAACTTCAAAATTGTGTCCCATGATCTCCACCTGCTGATAAGGGCGAAATACCCTGAGAAGTTTAAATTGTTTGCTGTTCATCAGCGTATCGAGAGGAAGCCTGCCTTCATTAGGACCAAAGTGAGTATCGTAGAGCAACACTCCGTCCTGCTGAATATCGTTCAGGCTGCAGCCTGCACCCAGAAACATCCATTGACTTTTCAAAGTGTCGTAAGGATCAAGATGAAGGTATAGCTGGAAAAAAGGCTCGAAGTAATAGATCTTTTTTGTTTTAAATTCACTTTTTGAAAGCCACTGCGATGCTTCGTTCATGCACACTTCAGCAGGCTGCATCTTTATCGGGAACGTGTATTGCAATCGTGGCATATAAATAACCGCGGCAATAACCAACAAGTGGAAAGGCACGCGTATCCATATTTTTTTCTTCAGTATGAAGTCAAAGAAATTGAAGCCTTTTAAAGCAATCAACGCAAGCAGTGGCGAAACACCGGCAAGCACTCTTGTCAATCCCAGTGAACTGATGCCTCTCCACCACAGCAGGGAATGAAAAACAAAATAAACACAGAAAGGTAGAAAGATCAGCAGCCACTCGGCAATGAGCGTTCTCTTCAGTTCTTTTCTCTGTTTTGACACGGTCTGAAACAGCAAAAGAAGAACACCTGAAATAAAGAAAACCAGCAGCGGTTTCCTGAAGATATATAGCGATTCAGTGACAAAATGAAACAAGCTGCCGCTGCCATAAATAGCTCCTGCTCCTGCATAAGGATTTTGATGGAAAAGCCATAAAAAATCATGATAATAAAAATAACCGGCAATGGAATAAATGAGCAATCCGCTAAGCAGGAAAGGGACAGCTTTGTACCTGCGGCAGGCAATGAAAAACAGAAAGAACAAAGGAAATATGACGAAGCCTTCATTGCGCACAAAGGGCAGAAACGAAAGCAGAATTGCTGAAAAAACATACTTGTTTTTTAAAGCAAGAAAGACAGATGCCACAAGAACAAAACTAAAAAACACCTCAGTGAGCGAAGTCAGGTGCATCATAAAATACAAGGGCGTGAATGACACAAAAAGTATTGCCATCACAGGGTTTGAATAACCAAGCAATTTAGCGATCCGGAATGCAAAATAAGCTGTCGCCAGTCCCGCCAGGATATTGAAAAAGAAAACGCCTTTTATTCCAAACTGTGCAAAAGAAGAAGCAAACAACGTGAAGAATGGCTTGCCCCAGTGATGCAGAAAAAGTCCGGGGTCCTGAAATGCAAAGTGTGCAATATTATAGTG
The DNA here is from genome assembly GCA_903889915.1 of uncultured Bacteroidota bacterium. Classification (GTDB taxonomy): domain Bacteria; phylum Bacteroidota; class Bacteroidia; order Bacteroidales; family CG2-30-32-10; genus CAISZK01. The sequence continues at coordinate 7,443 of CAISZK010000368.1, read as the reverse complement.
CGTGATGTTGTCAGCACCTTCATAAAAACTTTCGGAAAGTATAGCAAATACTGAAAGAAGAATAAAGATCAGAAAAAGGAGAACGTACGCAATTTTGTTTTGAGTGAATTTCATGGATGATGAGAATAAATTATTTCTTTATTTCCTGACAGCAATATTTTGGCAATGCAAATTACGCAAAATTATTAAATCGCAACAAATGAACAGGCAAATTTACTATTTGCTGAATAACCACGGATATTTAAACTTATTGTACATTTGGGAAATTTTTAAGCTATACTTTGAATGGGATTGATTGCATCAATTGTAGAGGTGTAAGTTTTTTTTCAGATGCACTGGAAAAAGTCCCTGAAAAAATGTAAAATGTAAAATTCTAAATGTAAAGTGTAAATCTGTTACCACTCATCAATCGTGAAATAATGAAAAAATTATTTAAATCTGCCAACCCCTATTCGTTGCTCATCATTTTGCTGCTGTTTGCTGTCATCGTCCTTCTGCGTTTCCATCATCCTGTGTGGCTACAGGGCGGCATACTCACATGGGATGTGTTTGGTTATTATCTTTACCTGCCATTCACTTTCATTTATCATGATCTTGGCTTCAAAGACATGACCACCATCCATCACATTTTCGATGTTTACAATCCTGCCGGAACTTTTTACCAGGTTGTGCAGGCGCCCAATGGCAACACCATTGTACTTTACACCACAGGGCTTGCCATTTTGTTTTCGCCTTTTTTCTTTATTGGTCATTTGTTTGCCCACATTTTCGGATACCCGGCTGATGGTTATTCAATGCCTTACCAGGCTTCCATTGCAATAGGCAGTCTTTTCTATACCATCATCGGGCTGGTATTTATACGCAAAGTGTTGCTTCGTTTTTTTACTGACAAACTCACCGTATTTATTTTGATCTGCCTTGTTCTTGGCACAAATTATCTTGAGCTTACTTTCCTCAGCGGTGTGATGCCCCACAATTATCTCTTCGCCATTTATGCACTTATTCTGTGGCTCACCATCAGGTGGCACGAAACACACAAATATAAAGACGCGGCTTTTCTTGGTTTGCTGATGGGCATAGCTGCACTGGTGCGGGCATCGGAGATCATCAGCTTCCTGATACCACTGCTGTGGGGCATTCACGACAAAGAATCACTCATTAAAAAATGGCAGATCATCAAAAAATACAAGACGCATTTGTTGTTGCTGGTTGCATGTGTGGGCCTGATGGCGCTTCCGCAAATGATCTACTGGAAAATCTATGCAGGCAAATTTATTTTCTGGAGTTACGGTGGCGAGAGTTTTGATTTTCTGAAGCCAAACCTATACAACGTTCTTTTCAGTTATAAAAAAGGCTGGCTGTTGTACACTCCGCTGATGATACTGGCAATTTTCGGTTTCCGTTATATCTACAGAAACGAAAAGAAATTCTTCTACCCTTTATTCATTTATTTTGCCATCAATCTGTGGATCGTCAGCAGTTGGAGTTGCTGGTGGTATGGAGGAAGTTTCAGTCAGCGGTCGCTGATGCAATCCTATGCCGTGATGGCAATCCCGCTGGGTTACTTTTTTCTGAAAGTTATTTCGCTGAAAAAGATCTATAAATATCCACTGATCCTGCTTACTGTTTTGCTCGTTGCATTGAACCTTTTTCAAACCTGGCAATACACCCATTATATCATTGACCCGATAAGGATGACAAAGGAATATTACTGGAAAACTTTTCTGAAAACCACCGTCACCGACGACGACAGGAAACTCCTTGCCGTGGAAAGAGCAGCAACCACAAGCGAAAAAATGGACACGATATCTTCCTATTATCAAATGATACTGCTTGACGAAAGTTTTGAAATGAAACAAAAGGACAAGGCTGCCAACTACTGCGACACGATTGCCCACGCCGGCAAACAATCGTTTTTCCTTGACAGCAACTGTGTTTACTCTCCCGGTTTCAGCGAAAAATATTCCAACCTCACCTGCAGGGACTATATGTGGATAAAAGCAAGCGTTTATGTTTATCCCGTTTACGATCCGAAAGAAAACCCGCTGAGTCTTGTGATCAACTGCGATGACAAAGGCAAAAGCACCAAATACCGCGCATTTGATATTGAAACCGGCAACCTCAAATTAAACACATGGAACCTTGTGACCTTTGCTTATCAAACTCCCGAGATCCGCTCAGGCAACGAAAAGATTCAGGTTTACCTATGGCTGCGCGGAAAGAAAAAGATATTTATTGACGATCTGAATGTGTCCGGATATATTCCGAAGGGGAAGGACTGAGAACAACAGAGGAATCATTTTTCTCATGAAAGTTCTGTAAGGAAGGCAGATTGGTAGTAAACGAGGTTCATCAGAAATACAGGTTCCATGATAAAATTACGTGATAAATAACCTCCGGGAAAGCCTGATTTTTTTCTTCGCAAAATTTTAATTTGTTCAGTGCATTGAACAATTATGATATTTTTTTGCCTTGCGCATTTAAGCGAAAAGGAAGAAGTAATAGAATTGCTCGAACTTAATAGAGCGGAAGAAAAACGCAAAATTTTACAAAAAGAACATAAAAGCAGCAAGAAAGAATACCGTTCAGGAAAGCTCGAATTTTCTGGAAATATTGGCGAATTAAAAAAAATGCTGTGAAATGGTAATTTAAAAAAGCCTTTAAAAAGAAAATTAAAGGAAACTCTTTATTGGAGGCTGAATTTTGGAAATGTACTGAAACTTTCATTCAAAATCCTTTACATTATTCATTCAAGTACTTTAGACACTCTAGCACACTCCAGCACACTATAGCACACTTTAGACACTTTTTCACTTTGTTCACTTTTACATTTTACATTCCTCATTTTACATTTTACATTCAAGTACTTTAGACACTTTAGTACACTTTAGACACTTTAGCACACTTACACTGCCAAAGGATAATCTTTGATAAGAATATCGGCAGGGATATGCAGGCTTAAACTTAATTTTCTGATCATTTCAATTGAAAGTTTCCGTTTCCGGTTAAGCACTTTTGAAACATTGCCTTTGTTGCCAAGAATTTCAACCAGATCCTGCTGGCTCATCTGGCTTTGTTCCATCATGAATTTAATGGCCTCAATCGGGTCTGGTTCGGGAATATGAATATGTTTGTTTTCATAGTCCTCAATTAAAAGTGCCAGAAGTTTTGCTTCCTCTTCCTCATCACTGCCGGGTTTTGCATGAAAAAGTCCCTGAAACTTTTTCATTGCAACCCCATAATCTTTTTTTGTTTCTATTACTTTCAAATTTGCTTTCATAATTAAAACTTTCTTTTATCATATTCCTGATGTGTGCCAATAAAGCTAATAAATGCCCATTGTAACCTGAAATTAAAATCCACAACCAATCTGTAATTGTTGCCTTTTATGTTAAACACAATTAAGCAGTCTTTGATGCAATCAGCCGAATTAAAATATTTTTTAATATCATTGAAACTTCTCCAATTTGCTTTGGTTGTAACCGTATACCATGTTAACAGTTGCTCTTTACAATCTTCATGTTTCTCATAAAAACTTCTTAAGGTACTTTTATTAAAAACCCTCATTGCTTTTTTTTACAAAGGTACAAAACAAAGTTATCAAATTGACAACTTCTGTAAAATAATTTTCGTAAATTTAAATCCTAAGTACTTTAGACACTTTAGTACACTCTTGCACACTTTAGCCACTTGTTTAAATTCCAGGCTCCAAATCTCAAATTATAAAAAAACGGTTTGTCCATAAACCAAATTATGTGTAATTTTGGTCTCCCTAAAAACCATTATTATGAGAGAACTATTTGCTTTTTCAGACCAGGCTGTGGAAACAGTAAAGACCAATTACATCAGGGAATATTCAGATATTCTGAAATCCGACGACAGGCTTATAGGTATTAAAGGAGGCAGAGGAGTTGGGAAAACCACCCTCATGCTTCAGTATTTGAAAACTTCTGCAATAAGGAAGAATGCCATTTATGTTACGCTCGATGACCTTTATTTTACCGATAACAAGCTTACCGGTTTTGCTGATGATTTTGTAAGAAACGGAGGGCGTTTTCTTTTTATGGACGAGGTTCACCATTACAATAACTGGTCGCAGGAAGTTAAACTGATTTACGACAGGCATCCTGACTTAAAGATGGTGTTTACCGGGTCATCCATATTTCAGTTGGGGAAATCAAGAGGTGATCTTTCAAGAAGAGCAGTGATGTATGATTTGCCCGGCCTGTCACTAAGAGAATTCATAAACATCGAAGCAAAAATGAACCTCGCTAAAATCACACTTGATCAATTGCTCAAAAAACACAAGGAGATTGCTGTAAAAATAAGCTCGCAGATCAAACCTGTTGAGAAGTTCAATGCCTATAATCAATACGGATATTTCCCGTTTTTTCTGGAGAATAAAAAAACATACACCATAAAGTTAAGCCAGATCATTAACCAGGTTATTGAAAGCGATCTTTCTTATGTGGCAGGTCTTACTCATGTCAATATTGACAAGTTGAAACAATTGCTCTATATAATCGCCACCAATGTTCCTTTTACTCCCAACGTAAGCAAACTTAGTGAAAGGCTGGGATCGGGCAGAAATACGCTTAAAGCGTTTTTTTATTACCTGCACCAGGCACAGATGATACAACTGTTGTATAGTGATAAAAAAGGGATGACACTGCTTACAAAGCCTGAGAATATCTACCTGTTTCATCCCAACCACATGTATGCAATGACACACGATGTGCCTAACACAGGAACCCTGCGCGAAACATTTTTTTTAAACCAAATGTCAACTGTTGGTAAAGTGAACTATTCACCGGCAGGTGACTTTGTCATAAACGGAAAGCAAATTTTTGAAGTGGGTGGGAAAGGTAAAACCTACACACAAATAAGAAATATCCCCGATTCGTATCTTGCTCTTGATGGTATTGAGATAGGTTATAAAAACGAGATCCCACTTTGGTTATTTGGTTTTCTTTATTGAAATTTTTCCGTTGTTGCGCGTTTCCTGAAATAATCTTTTAATTCAAGTACTTTAGACACTTTAGCACACTTTAGCACACTCTAGCACACTTTAGACACTTTGTTCACTTTTACATTTTACATTCCTCATTTTACATTTTACATTCAAGTACTTTAGACACTTGTTTAAATTCCAAGCTCCAAATCTCAAGCCCCAAGCCCCAAAGTAAACCCCACGCACTGCACCCCCCTTGAATTTGGAATTTGGAACTTGGAATTTGAAATTTGGGACTTGGGTCCTTCCCTTCAGCTTCCGTTATAAATTGCATGATAAAAAACTTCCCGGCAAACCTGATATTGTTTTACACAAATAAAAATCAGATGTTATTCTGATTTTTCAATTGAAGGATATTTTTGTAATTTTGTAAAAAATATTTGGCTATTATGACTTATACACAAACATACGAGATTCAAAAAAATAACCAATTGTTGATTAATCTTCCTGATGGGTTTAAAAAGAGAAAAAGAGTAAAGGTAATTATTGAAGATTATGATGATGAAATGGAAGACAAAATAAAGTTGATGAAGAAGGCATCAAAAGACCCTTTATTTCTTGCCGATATTGAAGAAGTCAGCGAAGATTTTAAAGTTATTGACAAAGAACAGATATGAAGCCGCACAAATGGAGCATTTGGAGAGCCAATCTTGATCCTGTTGTTGGTTCTGAACAGGGCAAATCGAGACCTGTTTTAATTATCAGCGAAGATACCGTCAATGACTTGTTAAGTATTGTCAATGTATTGCCTGTTACATCTCAAAAACCAGGCAGACAGATATACCCGAATGAAGCTTTAATTCCAGCAGATCATTTTGGATTGACGAACTCATCAATTATCTTATGTCATCAAATCAGAACCATTGATAAAAGAAGGTTGTCACAAAAATACGGGCAGATAACTGATAAAAAAATTCAGGAAGAGATTATTGAAGCATTGTGTTTTCAACTTGGAATTATCAGAACCTGATAAAAGTTTGAAAATATTTTTTTCAATAACCAATGTTTACCCCCGCTGAAACCCGCAGCTACAACATGAAATAAGAACCAAGCCCCAAATCTCAAGCTCAAAGCTCCAACATCTAACATCCAAACCCCAAAGAACCCCCACGCACTGCCCCCCCTTTGAATTTGAAATTTGGAATTTGGGACTTGAAACCTGGAACTTGGGTCTTTTTGCAAATGCCCTCAATTATAGTTTCTGAAATTACTCTTCATTTTGGTTTTTTTACTAAAACAGATTATCTTTGTAAAAAGAAATTGTTATGACCACATTAGAAATCAAAACTGAGATTCAAAAAGTCATTGATAACTTTCCTGAAGCAGTACTTGAAGATGTTTTGCAATATTTAAAGCAGGTGCAGACAGCAAACTTTAAGAACGTTGAAACATCAATACACCTTGGACAAATACTTCGTGAAGACAAGCTATTGCTTGAAAAATTAGCTCAATGATTGATTACGGCGAAGTAATAAAAATACACGAACTTCTTATTGACAATTTTGGAGGAACAAAAGGTCTGAGGGATGAAAATGCCCTGGTTTCGGCAATCCACAGACCATTTGCAACATTTGAAGAGCATGATATGTACCCTTCCCCGAAAGAAAAAGCTGCTGCATTAATTGAAAGCATAATTACCAATCATCCGTTTATTGATGGGAACAAAAGAACGGGATATGTTCTGATGCGCTTACTTCTGCTGGAAAATAATTTCGATATTCAAGCGTCTTTTCAGAAGAAATATGATTTTGTAATTGGCATTAGTGTAGGAAAAATCAAATTTCCGGAAATAATTCTTTGGCTTGACAGGCACTTAATTCCGCTTACAAAATAGCGCATAATTTCTGTTGACTTTGGCATTTCTAATGGAAAGAGTATTTACTTCCCGGTAATCTACAGCTACGACATGAAAAGATAAACTCCAAGCCCCAAGCTCCAAAGGAAAACCCAGGCACTGCCTCCCTCTTTTTCACTTTTACATTTTACATTCAAGTACTTTAGACACTTTGTTCACTTTTACATTTTACATTCCTCATTTTACATTTTACATTCAAGTACTCTAGACACTCTAGCACACTTTAGCACACTTATTAAAATTCCAAGCCCCAAATCTCAAGCCCCAAGCCCCAAAGGAACCCCAAGCTCTACCGCCCCTCTTTGAATTTGAAATTTGGAACTTGGGACTTTTTTTCTTCCTAACTTTGCCCCATGGCAGATGTTCACTCCAAAGCAACCCGCCACTACATCTTGAAATAAAAACCAAACTCCAAATCTCAAGCCCCAAGCCTCAAGCCCCAAAGAAACCCCGCGCACTGCACCCCTCTTTGAATTTAAAATTTGAGTCCGCTCCGATAAGTCCTTTTTACCACAAAAACACGAAAACACCAAATTCTACGAAATTGTATTTTATTAAAAACTTGCATTTTGTGTTT
>CAISZK010000367.1 GCA_903889915.1 uncultured Bacteroidota bacterium | reverse complement strand
GAGAGTTTCGTTCGATTCTTCAACGCAATCGTTCGATTCTCTCAAAGAATGAAGACTGACGTCAACGCAATCGTTCGATTCTTCAACGCAATCGTTCGATTCTCTCAAAGAATGAAGACTGACTTCAAGAGTTTCGTTCGATTCTTCAACGCAATCGAACGATTCTCTTAAAGAATCGTCTCATTCTCTTGAAGAATGAAGAGTAACTCTTTAAATTATGAACAATTCCGAAAGAATTGCCTAAATAACTGCAGGTTACAAGAGTGAAATTTTAATGGTTATATTCTTTTCTAAAAAACCTGAGGTTGAAAATGGAATTTTTTAATTAGAAATTGAACATTCAATTAAACTCAGAAAGAATTTTTAAACTTTTTGGGAGGATCAAAACCTGAAACTTTGAACCCGAAACTAAAAACTATTCCTGATAATACACCCTCTTCACCCTTCTCGAAACGCCTGTAAGCACTTCATAAGGGATGGTTTCCATGGTTGCAGCAAAGGTTGAGATGGGTATTTCGGGACCGAAGACTACCACATCATCGCCTTCGCTGGCGGGGATATCGGTAATGTCAATCATGCACATATCCATGCAGATGTTGCCAACAATTTCGGCATAATAACCGTTCAGGAAAAGTTTTCCGCGACCGTTGCCCATGATCCTGTTCAACCCGTCGGCATAGCCAATGGGAACGGTGGCAACGAGCATATCTTTTTTGGCTATCCATTTTCGTCCGTAGCCAATACTTTCGCCTTTGGGGATTTGTTTGATCTGCGAGATCACGGTTTTCAGGGTGCTTACATTGTGCAATAAAGACTGTTCGATGTCATTGCAGGCCACACCATAAAGCCCTATGCCAAGCCGCACCATATCGAACTGCGCATGACGGAAACGGGTGATGCCGGCAGAGTTCAGGATGTGGCGGTAAACGGAATAATTCAAATGAGACTGGATGATATCGCTCATTTGGGTGAATTCATCAATTTGTTTTTTGGTAAAGTCGTCCTGCGCCGGATCTTCGCTGGCGGCAAGATGCGAAAACAATGATCTGACAATAAGATTGGGATTATTTTTCAGTCGTTCGGCAAGTTCGCTGAGGTTGTTTTTCTCAAATCCCAGCCGGTGCATTCCGGTATCTAATTTAATATGGACATAGCCTTTTTTGTCGGTGTCTTTGAAGTTTCTTGTCAGGGCTTCTTCATACAATCCAAGTATGCGGAAGCTGTAAATTTCGGCTTCGAGGTCATATTTGAGCATAACATCAAAGCTCTGCTCTTCGGGATTCATGACCATGATGGGCATGGTGATGCCTGCTTTGCGAAGCTCCACACCTTCGTCAGTATAGGCCACGGAAAGGTAGTCCACCTGGTGATATTGCAACACATTTGCTATCTCGTAACTTCCGCTGCCATACGAAAAGGCTTTAACCATTGCCATCACCCTGGTATCGGATTTCAGAAGGCTGCGGTAATAATTAAGATTATGCACAAGGCTGTTCAGGTTGATCTCAAGAACGGTTTCATGCGCTTTTTGCTGCAAAGCTTTCCCTATCTTTTCGAACCTGAAAATACGTGCGCCCTTGAGCAGGATTGTTTCATCATGGAAGTCGGAAAAAGGAAAATCTTTTACAAAATCGGCAGTGGTATTGTAGAAAGTTTTTTCGATGGTGAATTTGTCTTTCTGCCTGAGGATTGCTTTGCCTATGCCTATGAGCCTGTCAATTTTTTTGCTTGCCAGCAAACCGGCGACTTCGCCATACAACTCATCTTCATCACGTCCACTTTGCAGAATATCGGAGAGAATAATTGTCTTTTTCCTGTGTTGCTTCTGTTGATTCAGGAAATCTATTGCAATGCTCAAAGAGTTGATGTCGGAATTATAGCTGTCGTTGATGATCGAACAATTGTTGATGCCCTCTTTCAGTTCAAGACGTAAAGCCACTGAAGAAAGGTTGGTCATCCGCTGCGCTATTACCTCGTTGCTGTATTCAAATAACAGCATGGTCGCCCAGCAATGAATGGCATTTTCAACAGAGGCTTCATCGGTGAAAGGAATGGTGATCTGCAGTTTTTGATTGTTGTAAACACCCTCGATAAGCGTGTTGTGATTTTGGCGGTTTACTTTTTTGATGATCAGGTCGGCATTGGCCTTGTAACTCCAGGTGAAAGTCCTGATGTTTTTAAGGTTTTCTGTTTGAACAAGTCGTTCTTTGATGTCGAGATGATCAGTGCAATAAATAAGGGTTTTTACTTTTGTAAACAGTTTTAATTTCTCGGCAACTTTTTGGTTGATATGAAAAAAATTCTCGGCATGCGCCTGCCCGATATTTGTAAATATTCCGATAGTAGGTTGAATGATGGCCTGCAGTTTATCCATTTCATCGGTTTCGGAAATACCGGCTTCAAAAATGGCAAGTTCATGTTCAGGTTCCATCTGCCAAACTGAAAGAGGTACGCCAAGCTGAGAGTTGAAACTTTTGGGACTGCGGACAATTTTTTTATCCTCGCACATCAGTTGGAAAAGCCATTCCTTGATGATGGTTTTACCGTTGCTGCCCGTTATTCCGATTACAGGAATATTGAATTTCTTTCTGTGGAAAGCGGCTAGAAGCTGCAGGGCGGCGAGGGTGTTCTTGACTTTGATAAAATTTGCATCTGCGAAAATGCTGATATCTTCAGGGGCTTCAGAAACGATGAATGTTCTTACACCTTTTTCGTAAAGTTCATCAATATACTTATGACCATCATTTCTTTTTGTAACCAATGCAAAGAAAACCGAAAATTCAGGCGAAATAAGTTTGCGGCTGTCAATGAGCAGGTGCCTGACAGGAATTTCAGTCAAAGGAGAATTGAGCAATTCGCCTTTGACGATCTTCGCTATTTCATTAATATTATATCCGGTGTCGGTTGTCATTGGTCAAAAGTCATTGGTCAAAAGTCATTAGTCAATAGTCATTAGTCAAAAGTCATTAGTCAAAAGTCAAAAGTCATTGGTCATTGTGTCATTTACTGTATATCATTTTCAAATCTTAAATCTTAAATCTTAAATAATTAATGACTTTAGTATTTTACATGATTATTTTAGGTTCGCTGCCTGGTCTTTCTTCATCATGAACCGTCATTTTAAGAGGGTTTGATGAGGTTTCTTTATAATTTTTTCTGTTACGGTAAATGTCGAGAGCCATGTAAATAGCTTCGCGGAAAGATTCTGGCGAAGCTTCATTTTTGCCTGCAATTGCATAGGCTGTACCATGTGCAGGTGATGTTCTGATGATGGATAATCCTGCAGTAAAATTTACTCCTGAATCAAAGGCCAGGCATTTGAACGGGATCAACCCCTGATCATGATACATCGCGAGGATTGCATCAAAATGAGTGAAAGAAGATGAACCGAAAAATCCATCAGCTGAATAAGGGCCGAAAGCAAGAATTCCCTTTTCCTTTGCCTTGTTGATGGCCGGGATGATAATTTCATTGTCTTCGGTTCCGGTGACGCCTTTATCGCCGCAATGCGGATTGAGTCCCAGGATTGCGATGCGGGGCCTGTTAATGCCGAAATCCCTGGTGAGTGATGTGTTCAGAACATTCAATTTACTTAAAATAATTTTTTCAGTGATGAGTGACGAAACATCTTTCAAAGGAACATGACCTGTGATCACTCCTACACGGATATTATTACTTACCATCAGCATGAGGTGATCGGGTGCATCAAAAGCTTTGGCCAGATATTCAGTGTGCCCGGGAAAACTAAAATTCTGCGACTGTATGTTCTTTTTATTGATAGGCGCGGTCACCAGGACCTGAATATGTTTGTTTTTGAGATCTTCCACAGCAGCCTGCAGCGCCTGCAATGCAAGTTGTCCTGCCACTTCGGTTGATTGCCCAAGATCAATCTTCACTTCTTTATCCGTAACATTGATAATATTGGTTCTTTTGTGAATTGCCAATTCGGCATTTTTTACCAGATTAAGATTAAAATCCTGTATGTCCAGTGTTTTTTTATGATAAGAAGCTACCTTCGAAGAGCCATAAATGATGGGTGTGCATATTTCAAGAATACGCGGGTTCGAAAGTGTTTTGATAATTACTTCATAACTGATCCCATTGATATCGCCGTGTGTAATTCCTAATTTAATCCGTTCTTCTATTTCGGGTTTGGCCATTTTTTTAAATTTGAGGTGCAAAGATAGAAAATAGCTGGCAGAAATTTCAATCCTCTGCTATTATAGTTTGTGAGGAAAGGATTGCTCCCGGGGTTTGAAGGGTTCAAAGAGTTTAGGGGAATAAGGATTATAAGTGAAGGGGCTACTTGTACCTTTTACTCTGCACAGAAATTTATCTGCTTAGAGGTTTAGTTTATTATACCCGTATTTGACAATTTTAGTAATTTTAGCCGGTGAAATTTTTAGCAATTATTCTATACCCGCTTTCATTGATCTATGGTTCGGTTACAGCCATAAGAAATATGCTTTTCAATATTTCTGTTTTCAAACAATGCAAAGCTTCAAAACCCGTGATATGCGTTGGTAACTTAAGTATGGGAGGTACCGGCAAAACACCGCATGTTGAATACCTCGTAAGATTACTTTCAGGTAAGTTCGATACTGCAACTTTGAGCCGTGGCTATAAAAGAAAAACCAGGGGATTTGTCCTTGCCGGCAGTTCATCTTCGAGCAGGGATATTGGTGATGAACCACGTCAGTATAAATTTAAATTCCCGAACCTGACTGTGGCTGTATGCGAGGAAAGGTGCAAAGGTGCGCAAAAGATCATTGAATTAAAGCCGGCCACCGAAGTTATTATTCTTGATGATGCCTTCCAGCACCGTTCGCTGAAAGCAGGACTTTATGTTATGCTCACAGATTATAATAACCTGTTCACAAGAGATCATGTGGTCCCTTCAGGAACACTGCGTGAATTCAGGTGTGGCGCACGAAGAGCGGATGTTATTGTTGTGACCAAATGCCCGGAAACTTTATCAGGATCTGAAAGAAAAAAGATCACAGAAGAAATTAATCCTGCAGATAATCAGCAGGTGTTTTTCAGTTATATCACCTATGGTTCGCTTGTACCGCTGAACAATGCCGAGGTTGAAGAAAATATTCATAACTTCGATACGGCCTTGTTATTTTCAGGAATTGCCAACACACGGCCTCTCAATCAATATTTAATTAACAATAAATATTCGGTGCACACTCTGCATTTTAGCGATCATCATCAATTCAGCAGCCAGGATTTGATAAATATTAGAACAACTTTTAATAATATTGCAAAAAAAAATTCAGTGATCATCACCACTGAAAAAGATGCAATGAGGATTGACACACCGGAACAACAGGCAATACTGAAAAACCTCCCTGTTTACTACCTTCCGATTTATGTGGAGTTTTTCCCCTCAGAAAAAGAAATGTTTAACAAAATAATTTTGAACTATGTTGCAAATGCTGGAAAAAATTAAGGAAACAACTGAATTTATTCAGAAGAATATCTCATTCAAACCTGAAATAGGAATTATTCTGGGAACAGGTCTCGGAGGTCTTGTCAATGAAATAGACATCAAACACACGATGAGCTATGAAACAATACCAAACTTTCCTATATCAACTGTTGAAGGACATTCAGGAAAACTTATCTTCGGAATTCTGGGTGGGAAAAAAGTGATAGCCATGCAGGGCAGGTTTCATTTCTATGAAGGATATACCATGCAGGAGCTGACTTTTCCGGTAAGGGTTATGAAGTTTCTCGGCATTGAACGTTTGTTTGTAAGCAATGCCAGCGGTGGTGTTAATCCCGGTTTTGAAATTGGCGACCTGATGATCATTACTGATCATATAAACCTGTTACCCGACAACCCGCTGATGGGAAAAAATTATCCCGAGCTTGGTCCGCGTTTCCCCGATATGAGCGAGGCTTATGACAAAGCCATGATTCAAAAAGGAATTGAAATTGCTGAAAAATTAAACATCAAATATCAGATGGGGGTTTATGCTGCTGTTACCGGTCCATGTTTTGAAACCCCTGCAGAATACTTAAGAATGCGCAACACCGGAGGCGATGCTGTGGGCATGTCAACAGTTCCCGAGGTGATCGTTGCTCGACACATGTCGGTACCTTGTTTTGCAATTTCAATTATCACAGATCTTGGGGTTCCGGGAAAAATTGTTGAAGTGTCGCATGAAGAAGTGATCAAAGTGGCCAACGAAGCAGAAAAGAAAATGACACTACTCATGAAGGAACTGATCTCTTCACTTTAGCCTACATAATTCTTCAATTTCTGAAAAACAATCCTGAAAGGATTGAATATGAATAGCACAAATTTCAATAAGCTCAGCAACCACGAAGTGGTTGAATATTGTTTAAATGCAATCACAGTAATCTATTCTGTGATTTTAAATAAAGTTTATTAATTAATCAGGCCAGGGAGTAATGAAAAAAACAATTCCATTCTTTACCGGAAATATTTATTTCCAATCCGCTGAATTTTGAAAAACATTAAAAAGTATTTGGAAAAGACTCTGCCGGATACTTTTTCTACTGATCAAACAAATTTCATTTTATGAAAAAGTTTTTGGCATTACGTAAACAGCCGGAAGAAACATTGGACAAGCTATCTCAAAAAGCCGGATTGCCCCCGGGAACCATTGTTTATGTAGGCAAAAATTATACTGAAGATGTTACGATATCCTTGGTTTATTATAATTCCGACACGGTCGAATTGAAAGAGATCAGAGACATTGCAGAGTGCGCAGACTTTTTAAAACGGGACGGCATTACCTGGATAAATGTTGTTGGCATTCACAATACAAAAGTCATCGAAGCCATAGGCAAGCAATTTTGTCTGCATCCGCTGGTGATGGAAGATATTCCAAACACTCAACAGAGACCGAAATTTGAAGAGTTTGATGACTACATTTTCTTTACGCTCAAAAACCTCGAATACAATAATGAACTGAAAGAAGTGGCCTATGAACAGATCAGCATTGTTCTCAGCAAAAACTATGTGATCTCATTCCAGGAAAAAGAAAGCAAACTGTTTAAAACAATAAGGGAAAGAATTGTGAGCGGCATCAGCAGGGCAAGAACAAAAGGTGCCGATTTCCTGGTGTATCTCCTGATTGATTCCACTGTTGACAGCTACTATGATGTTACTGAAAATATCGAGGACAACATTGAAGCGGTGGAGGACGATGTACTGACAGTGGTTACAAAAAACTCTCTCATTGAAATACAAAAAGTAAAAAGAGACCTCGTGCTATTATTGAAATCAGTGTTCCCGCTTCGTGAAGCCATCAACAAATTGCAGAGGAGTGAGAACAAACTGATCAGCGATCCCACCCACATTTTCTTCAACAGCATTTACGACCACGCTGTGCATGTCATTGAATCGGTCGAATCGCAAAGAGATATTCTTTCAGGGCTGATGGACATTTATCTCACAAATATCAGCAACCGCATGAACAGTGTGATGAAAGTGCTGACCGTTATTGCAACCATTTTTATGCCGGTAAGTTTCTTTGCAGCCGTTTACGGAATGAATTTTAAAAACATTCCTGAATTGGAGTGGGAGCATGGCTACATTTATTTCTGGGCGGTTTGTCTTTTCAGCATCGCTCTTATGCTTTTATTTTTCAGAAAAAAGAAGTGGCTCTGACAATAGTATTTTGAAGTAATTTTGCAAAAATTTTTAATACCCAACATGAAAAAGATATTTTATTATTTCCTTCCTGTTCTTGCTATGGCCGTGATTTATGGATGTGGAGGCAATAAAGCTGATGAAACTAGTTTTGTCGTTCACGGCAAACTTTCGAATGCAAAAAAAGATTCTATATATCTTGAAGAGCTGACAGTACGAAGCGCCATTGGCATTGATTCCGCTGTGCTTTCCGAAGAAGGTGAATTTTATTTCAAAGTAAAACCAAAGGAAATTGGTTTTTATGTTTTAAAACTCAAATCGAATAATTTTATCACCCTGCTGCTCGATAAAAACGAAAATGTTGAAATTACCGGCGATGTCAGGCAACTACAGCGAACCTATAACGTAACCGGTTCCGCCGGTTCCACACTTATCAGAGAGCTGGACACACACCGGCAAATGAACCTCGAAAGAGTGGATTCTTTGGGCATCGTTTACCAGGCCAACAAAGGAAAGCCCGATCTTATAAAGGTTAAAACTGCCCTTGATTCAATTTACAAACTGATCATCCTCGATGAAAAATCTTATTTGAAAAATTACATCAATAAAAACACCCATTCACTGTCTTGCCTTCTCGCCATATACCAGCAATTCGGAAGAGAGCTGATGTTCGACAACAGCAAACCCGAAGATTTTGCTTACTTCCTCAAACTGGATAATGCTTTGTATGCTGAATATCCCGACAACCTCCACACAAAAGACCTCCACGAAAGAGTGTCGGAACAAAAAAAGGTCAATGCCGAAAAAGAACTGGCCGAATCCAAACTGGGCATTGGTGCCATTGCGCCCGATTTCACCCTCCAAACCGCCGAAGGAACCGATGTTTCCCTTTCATCCTTCAGAGGAAAAAATGTACTTATAGATTTCTGGGCTTCCTGGTGCAACCCCTGCCGCAAATCCAACATCAACCTGGTAAAACTGTACAACCAGTTTAAAGGAAAAAATTTTACGATTCTTAGTGTTTCTTTGGATAAGGATAAAGATCCATGGAACAAAGCAATTAAACTTGATAAACTTGCCTGGACACAAGTTAGCGACTTCAAAGTATGGTCTTCTCCTGTTGTAAAGCTTTACAATGTTAATGAAATCCCCTATACCGTACTCATTGACGAGGACGGGAAGATTATAGCCAAAGGATTGCATGGCGACACACTCACTGCAAAAGTTGCAGAAATCGTGAAATAGTTCAAATTTAATAATTCTGGTGCCAATGAAAAATACAATTTTGTACAAAGCAGTCATTGCAATTTGTGCTCTCTTATTCACAGGTCATTTCGGATTCAGTCAAAACCCATACACCATCGTCGGAACAGGAGTTACCCAATGCTATGGAAACACAACTCCCATCGCCTGCCCTACAAATTCCACTGATGCTTTTTACGGGCAATACCAAGGTATAGCTCCTTCCTATCAAAACAATGGCGACGGAACTATCAGCGATTTGAATACAGGACTCATGTGGATTCAGGCAAGGGGCGTAAAGATCACATGGGACAGCGCTTTTATTATAGCTTCTCAATGCACTACCGGCGGCCACAACGACTGGCGCGTACCTACCATTAAGGAACTTTATTCACTGATGAATTTTAATGGAAGATCAGGCACCACACATCCCACCTGTATTGCTTACATTGACACAACTTACTTCGGCTGGACAACCGGCAATCTTGCCCTCGGTGAACGCATTATTGATGGGCAGGACTGGTCAGCCAATCAATATACTGGTCTTACGATGATGGCCGACACCACCATTTTCGGATTGAATACCATTGACGGAAGAATCAAAGGCTATCCGAAATATGTGCCACCAACCACAACAACAAAACAGAAAATGTATGTCCGCTTTGTTCGTGGCAATACAAATTATGGCATCAACAATTTTTTTGACAACGGCGACAGCACAATTTCCGACAATGCTACGGGTTTGATGTGGACAAAAAATGACAGCAAAACCGGTATGAACTGGAAGGATGCCCTTGCTTATGCTCAGGCAAAGAATGTTGCAAACTATTGCGGCCACAACGACTGGCGTCTGCCTCATGCCAAGGAAATGCAGAGCATTGTTGATTATTCCCGCTCCCTTGACTTTACAAATTCAGCAGCCATCAATCCCATTTTTAACTGCACTGCCATTACCGACGAAGGCGGAAGTACGAATTACCCCTGGTTTTGGACATCAACCACCCACCTTGATAACATGGGAGCTGTTTACGTAACCTTTGGCGAAGCGCTTGGCTGGATGAAGATGCCACCCACTGCCACTTACTACACACTTAAAGATGTTCACGGAGCCGGAGCTCAACGCAGCGATCCCAAATATGGAATTCCTGACACTTCTATTTATTATCTTGGCGTTAACCAGGCAGGCGATTCCATTTATGGTCGTGGTCCGCAGGGCGACGTGCAAAGGATCAATAATTTTGTGCGCCTTGTCCGCACCTTCACTCCTTCCGGAATTCATGAAATCCAAAAAGATCATTCATTAAACATCTATCCCGATCCTGCATTCGATCATCTTACAATTGACCTCAGCGCAAGTGCCACCGGAAAAGCAGACCTGAAAATTTATAACAGCATCGGGCAAGTGGTCTATAATGAAAAAATCAATTTGCCAAATATTCTCAACATTGAACTGAACCTGTTGCCAGTCGGAATTTATCATGTAAGTGTTGAAACTGCTGCCGAATCTTTCAGTAATAAGTTCATCAAACTTTAATAATAGTTCCATTTACTACATTGCATAATTTCGCAGTGGACTAAAGGAAGCTGATTCACCAAGGGTTCTCATTCCTGTGCAATGTTTAACTTTGATTAGGTCCGGGTTCATTTGCACTGATAATAATCTGGAATATCTCTTTTCATCCAAAAATTGTCCGGCACAAAGAAAACCTGTCCCATTTTGATAAAAAAATGACTATCTTTGTCTATTGGTATGATAACGTATTGTGCTGATATGGTGTGTTTGCATCATTTATTGTCAACTCTGGCACAACTGTTGGCTATTCATGTTTATTATAAACCATAAAAAAACAAAACAATGAAAAAATCAATTATCCTTTTAGCAGTAATGCTTGTTGCAGCGCTGGGCACTCAGGCACAAGACCTGATTGAATATGCTTTGATGCAACAGCACAATGCATCAACGGCCAGTGCATCCGCCACCGGGTCCGCGACTGCAAACATTGTAATTCCTCTGGAAATTACAAAAAATGTTGATCTTGCTTTTGGCAACATAGCAGCCGGACCAAGCGCAGGTGTAGTAACAATTGCAACCGATGGCACAAGAAGTGGCGTAGGTGGTGTTACCCTTATTTCAGCAGGAAACGTTAGCAATTCTGCACAATTTTCAATCACCGGTTACCCTTCGGCAACCTTTGCCATTGCATTGCCTGGTTCAATTACCATCGCAAACGGTGGATACCAGATGACGGTAGATAGTTTTGTATCAAGTTTGGGTACAACTTCTACTTTAGATTTTAATGGCCAATCTGCTCTCAATATCGGAGCAAACCTGAACGTTAACGCCGGCCAGGAACCAGGTTTATACACAGGTTCTTTTGACGTTACAGTGGCCTACAATTAATAGTGTTGTTTGGCTGAGAAAGGGAGCTGCAGGAAACTGCAGCTTTTTTTGTTTTTACAACGGAAAGGTTTTCAATAATCATTAATAATAATCAATAATTTTCGCAGTGAATAACCCAAACAGAATTTCATTTTAACAGTCACCAATTCCCTCATTGCCTCATTCTCCCACCGTTTAGAAAATTTACAATAAATAGGTGTTTTCGCTGATTGCGGAACGATATTTAATTAATACTTTTGAAAAAATTATTATTGGAATAATTCTGCGAAGTAAGTAATAGCTTAAATAATATGGGTGCCCAAAATTTAATTAAGAATTATGTTGTTGAATTCAAGCCGAATTTTTGCTGTCGCCACTTTCTGAAAAGTCTCAATATTGTAGAAAAACCAAGGAAGTTTTTCCTGTAATTTTAGGCTAAATTAATTTATTAAATTCATCATTCTGAAATGTTATTATGAAAATCCAGCATAAAGTCACAGTTCTGCTTGCGAGTATTTTTGCTGTTTTTCTTTTGTTGTTTTTGGGTTACCTGTACATAAGCAATATACAGGGATCATTATACAGGAATTCCAAAAGATCAAGCGATGAACAAATCATTTCTAAAGTACTTGACTTTAAAGGTGAGTCATTCACTGAGTCCACCAAGGATAACGGCATGTGGGATCAGATGGTGGAATTCACCAGGACCAAAGATACCAACGTCGAAAGAAAACTGGCCATCTATCATTACTACTTTTGGCATGACAAATTTTGCAGCCTATTCAACCGATGGAACACTATTATACAACCAAAGCGACTCAACACATGATCCGATTATTCTTAAGCCTTCCGAAATTAAACAGTTATTCTTATCAAAAACAGTTGTTCATAGTTTTGTCAAAACCCGAAAAAAACTTTATGAAATTTTCGGAGCCACAATTGTACCTGTCAGTGATCCCAAAAGAGAAACCAAAGCCCATGGCTATCTGATCTCCTCCAAAATATGGAATGAGAAATACATTTCAGAACTTCATGTAGCTACTGGCTTCAATGTATCCATTAATTTTAACCTCGACTCAGCAAGGTTAGAAAAAATAAACAGCGATTTAATTGTTCACACCCTGAATGGTATTTACAACACACCTATTGCTGAAGTTGCTTTTGACAAAAATGATACATTGAAAGACCAATTGAAAAACCTGCAATACTTCGCATTGGCGGGGCTTTTTATTTTGATAATCATCATCTTTTTTATCATTTTCTTTACAAGGAAATGGCTTACAATTCCAATTAAAAGTATTCTTTCAAGTCTTTCAGGAAATCAAACACAAAACCCCGAAAAACTGACAAAGGCAAAAGGTGAGTTTGGAAAAATAGCGCAATTGGTAAATCAATATAATGAACAAAAAGCAGCGCTGGTTGAGGAAATAAATGAAAAGAAAGCAGCCGAACAAGCTCTCAAAGACAGCGAAGAACGATGGCGCCTGCTGGTTTCTACCACACCGGATATCATTTCACTTCTCGACAATCAGGGAAACTATCTCTACATAAATCAATACGGAAAAGGATTCTCTGAAAAGGAAATGATTGGCAAATGTGTACTGGATTTTGTAAAAGATGAATTCAAAACCGGTTACCGGCAGAAGTGCGAAGAATGTTTGTCAACAGGTATTGCACAAAAATTTGAATCGGCTTCAGTAAACTATGATGATGTCACAAAATGGTTCGAAAATTATTTTGTCCCCATCAATGCAAACAGCGATAATCCCAATATTATGGTTGTTGCAAGAGATATCACCGAAAGGAAAGAACAGGAAAAAGCATTGCAGGAGCGTGAAGAACAATTACGCATAATTATTGATCTTTTGCCAATAGGTGTTGCCATTATTGATGAAAACCGTATCATGCGTATGGTAAATCCCGGTATGGCAAAAGCATTACACATGAAACAGGAAGATCTTTTAATGGGAATGCATAAAAACCGTAATTATATCAATGGCGCCGGTGTGCCGCTGAAACGGGAAATGTTCCCTGCTGTCCGTGCAATCATCGAACAGCAGATCATCCAGGAAGCCGACCTTGGGATATTTATTGAAGACGGTACTTTAATATGGACAAGTGTAAGCGCTGCCCCACTCACCTCTACTTCTTCAGTAATGGTTGCAACTGATATTACAGAAAGAAAAAGAATTGCAAAGGAGTTGCACGACAGTGAACAGAGGTATTCTTCACTGGTCAGCAAAATGCCTGATATAATTTTAATTCAACGCAACGGCATTATACAATTTGTGAACGATGCCTCTAAAACAGTTCTTGATTATTCTCCTTCTGAAATTGTTGGCACAAATGTTCTGAAATACCTGACAGAGGATGGACAAAAAATTGTTATGGATGTCATGAAAATCCGATCCGAAGGAGCAGATGATATTAAGGATTACGAAGCCGATGTTATTTCGAAATCAGGAAAACTGATCAACATGCTCATAAAAACGGAACGTATAATTTACGACAATGAGCCTGCAATCCTGACCATTCTGATTAATATTTCAGAAAGAAAACAATTTGAAAAACTTTTAAAGGAAAGAGAACTAAAATTAGATACGATCACAAGCTCCGCCAACGATGCAATTATTATGATTGATAATGACGGGCTGATCTCATTCTGGAACAATGCTGCATTTAAGGTTTTTGGCTACACCGAATATGAAGCTATTGGTAAGAATATGCACAAATTGCTTGCCCCTGAGAAATACTATGAATCGCAACTCAGGGCTTTCGCTGACTTCAAAACAACCGGATCAGGATCATTTGTTGGTAAAACCTTTGAAGTGTCAGGCATCCGGAAAGACGGCAAAGAAATAGATATTGAAATTTCATTGTCAAGAATAATATCCAACGACAAGTGGGGCGCTGTGGGTGTTGTGCGCGATATCTCTGAAAGAAAAGCAACAGAAAAAGCACTGGCAGAAAGCGAAAGTTTATACAGGACGATCATTGAAACGACCATTGATGGATTTTACATTGTTGACAAAGAAGGAAGAATAATTGATACCAATACTGCCAATTGTCTGGCTTCGGGCTATTCGAGGGACGAACTGCTGAATATGTATCTTTCCGATCTTGATGTTATGGAATCAAGCCATGAACTTAAAAAACGCATCACTAAAATTTCGGAACACGGGTATAGTCGCTATGAAGTTGAACAAAGGAAAAAGGACGGATCATCCATGACACTCGAAGAAAGTGTTACTTTCTATGAACCGCGTGAAGTATTTTACTGTTTCCACCGTGATATAACCGAGCGTAAGAAAAGCACCATGCTTCTGAAAGCTGCAAAGGATGAGGCGGAACGTGCTAACAAAGCCAAATCGGAATTCCTTGCTTTG
The DNA here is from genome assembly GCA_903889915.1 of uncultured Bacteroidota bacterium. Taxonomy (GTDB): domain Bacteria; phylum Bacteroidota; class Bacteroidia; order Bacteroidales; family CG2-30-32-10; genus CAISZK01. The sequence goes on along the minus strand of CAISZK010000367.1, from coordinate 2,576 downwards.
ATGAGTCACGAAATTCGAACACCGATCAACGGAGTGATAGGTATGACCGAACTTACACTAACCACTCAGCTGTCAAAAACACAAAGGGAATATCTGGAAGCAGTGCAAACATCAGCCTACACGCTTCTCGATACCATCAATGATATTCTTGACTTTTCAAAGATCGAAGCCGGAAAACTCGACATAGAAAATTCCGAATTCAATTTGCGCGAAATGATCGAACACAGCGTGGAGATTCTAAATGTTAAAGCTTTTGTGAAAGAGATAGAGTTACTTTTTGAGGTTGATCCGTCGTTCCCGCATTTCTTTATGGGCGATTCGGTAAGAATACGGCAGATATTGACCAACTTCATCAGCAATGCAATCAAGTTTACTGAAAAAGGTGAGATCTGCGTAAGCGTGAAAATGGATGATTTAAATCCTGATGAAAATGGAAAGACAAATATTCTGTTCAGTGTGCGCGACACAGGGATAGGAATTGCACAGGATAAATTATTGAAAATATTCAGCAGCTTTGAACAGGCCGATAGTTCCACAACCAGAAAATATGGCGGCACAGGCCTTGGTTTGTCAATTTCAAAAAGTCTTGCTGAATTAATGGATGGAAAGATCTGGGTTGAAAGTAAGGTGAACGTAGGAAGTACCTTCTATTTTGAAATTCCACTGGCAATTTCAAACAACCAAAAGAATCGTCATAACGGCTCCATAAATGATATCAGAAAAGTTCTGATCGTTGATGACAATTCAACCAACCTGAAGATCATGCACGACATGCTCGAATACTGGGGAATTGAATCCACTACCATTTCCGATGGTGCGAACGCTCTTAATATTTTGAAAAAATCAAACAAAGATAAAAACGTTTATGATCTTGTAATTCTCGATATGCACATGCCCGATATGGATGGTATCACTGTTGCCAGCAAGATCAGGCAGGAACTGCACCTCGACACTGAACCTATGATTTTGATGTTTTCTTCAGTTGAAAAAGATGATCTCAAAGAAATAGGTAAGAATGCAGGCATAAATAAGTATCTCACCAAACCTGTGAAAATGTCGGATCTTTATGAATTACTTGCCGGTTTATACAAATCAGCAGAAGAAATAGTGCCCAAAGGAGAAATTGAGATAAGAGACCACTTCGATCAGTATGTCGGAAAGACTATTCTTATCGTAGAGGACAACAGCATGAACATGAAACTCATGAATGCTTTGTTGTCGAAAACCGGAGCCAAAATACTCAACGCTCAGAATGGCTCTGAAGCAGTACATTTGTTCAGGACTGCACCCATTGATATTATCATTATGGATGTCCACATGCCGGTTGTTGACGGTTTTGAAGCTACTCGTATCATCCGCTCGCTTGAAGATGGCAAGAGTCACATCACCATCGTGGCTTTGACTGCTATCGCCATGCAGGGCGATAAAGAACGCTGCCTTGAATGTGGAATGGACGACTACCTTTCAAAACCATTCAGGAATGTTGATCTATTCGGCATCCTTAAGAAATATTTGTCAAACGGTGAAAGTCAATCCGGCAATGGCTCTGATCAGGAATCTTCACAGGCCAATGATGAAGCGATCTTCAATAAGTCAGAATTCCTGAATCTCATCGGTAACGACACCACCTTATTCACTGAATTGATTGACCATTTCAATGAATTGTTCCCCGGCTTATTGAAAAATCTTGCAAAAGCCATTTCCAATATTGACTTTGACCAGATGGTTTACAATGCACATACTATAAAAGGTATGAGCGCAAACATACATGCATCAAAACTCAGGGCACTCAGTGAAAAGATTGAAATACTGGCCGTCCGGCATGGGAATATCAAAGAACTTGAAGTCCTTGTCAAACAATTGGCGAAAGATTATGCAGTCTTTGTGAATTTCCTTACGGGGAAAAAATAAAATAAGAACCAATTTTAAGCAATAAGGGCAAGGCATCAAGTCTTGCCCTTACTTGTTTATTACAACTGTTATCACAGGCCTTATTATTATTTTCTGATTTACATAATTGACCCTTATCCACCTCTTCTTCCCAATACCGTCCAAATCAAAGAATATTTGTCCCATATTGGCAAATTTTCGAGGATGTTGTGTTTTGGCACGATCGCACATTAGATTGATTTACTGTGTTTGGCACGAATATTCTTTCCTTTGGCATAACTCTTGGCTATCCATTGGCATTATAAACCATAAAAAAAACAAAACAATGAAAAAATCAATTATCCTTTTAACAGGAATGTTCGCAATGATGCTCAGCATCTCTGTAAACGCACAGACAGCAAGTTCAACTGCAACCGCTTCAGCAAGCGCCCGCATAGTAACACCGCTGGAAATTACAAAAAATGTAGATCTCGCTTTCGGTAACATAGCTGCCGGTCCAAGCGCAGGTGTAGTAACAATCGCAACTGATGGAACAAGAAGCGGAGTAGGTGGAGTTACCCTCATCGCTGCCGGAAACGTTAGCAACGCTGCTCAGTTTTCAATCGTTGGTTATCCTTCTGCAACTTTTGCAATTTCATTACCTTCTTCAATCACTATTGCAAATGGTGGTTATTCAATGACAGTAG
>CAISZK010000366.1 GCA_903889915.1 uncultured Bacteroidota bacterium | reverse complement strand
TGTGGATTAACCAATGCAACCACCGTTACTGTTAAAGCAATCAATATGGGAACAGCAGCCCAATCGAACATTCCTGTTTATTTTTCAATAGATGGCGGGGCAACCCACGTTGGTCCGGAACATATTCCCGGTCCGGTTAATCCAGGCGATACTGTTACCTATACCTTCACAGGTACAGCTAACTTTTCAAATCCCGGAACCTATCATTGCACTTTTCTGGTAAAACTTGCCGGTGACCAAAATTTAGCCAACGATACTGCTTTTGCCACTGTTGTTGCAATTGGAACCATCAACACATTCCCGTTTACAGAAGACTTCAATACCGGATCAAGTAATTATTTTCTTTTGAATGCTGCTGCAAATGCAGGCACTTCGTTCCTTGACAGCCTTGGTGTGAACAATACAGGATGTGCTTTCTTCACAGGATTTGCCTCAAACACAGGATGGGCCGGAACAGGAACAATTTCCGCTGCTGCCGCCTATGGAACCTACACTTCCCATCTTTCAACACTTAAACCTTGCAGTGTAGATGCAACAAGTCTGACTGGTCTCAGAATGAAATTTGACCTGAAACAAATGTACTACACACAAAGAACGTACACATGGATGTGTGTGGTTGCAAACGGAACCGATACACTGGCTGATCTGAATGGTGTAAAATATTACAATCCTACAACAACCAATGCCGATCCTTTCACCACAAGAACATTTGATCTGTCTGCTTATGCAGGAACTCAGTTCACACTTGAATTTGCATCAGCTTGTAAATATAATGTCACTGCAGGAACTCCCGGCAACAACAATTATATTGACAACATTATGCTATGGGTGCCTGTTACAAAAGATGCAGGAGTAACATCAATTCTTTCACCGAAATCTTCTGCATGTGGAAATTCACACGATTCGCTGGTTGTAATAGTTAAAAACTATGGACTGGATACACTGACAAATATTCCGGTAACCGGTGATATTACTGCACCATCAGGAGCACATTTGATCCTGAATAATACTCTTGCCGGACCATTGGCTCCAAATGCAACCGATACACTGGTTGTTGGATATGGCAGCACAGTTGGAATAGGTACTTATAATGTTACCGCCTATACCCATTTGACCGGTGACCCTATTACTTCAAACGACAGCGCTTACTATACCTTCAATACTTATACTCCGCTGGCAATTCCTCATCTTGAAAATTTCCAAAGTGGAACTCCTCTTACCAATTGGAATGTTACAAACTTCCTCAGCGGTGCAGGTCATGGAAATGCGTCAACAGTGATGTATGCTACAATGAGTACTGCCGCTCCTACAGCAAAAGCTTTAATGAATAATGTGAAAGTTGGAACTGTAACCACCCGTTCATTCCTGACTTTCGACTACAGAATTGTAAGCAGCCCTAACGGTACAACAGGAACGAACCTGACAACAGATTCTATCTTTGTTTTGGTTTCCGGCAATTGCGGAGCTACTTATGATACGATACATATTATTGATGCAGGAAATCATAC
>CAISZK010000365.1 GCA_903889915.1 uncultured Bacteroidota bacterium | reverse complement strand
GTAAGCATTCGGTCTGCCACGTCCAAATTTAATGCAAAAGTTTTATAATAAGGAAAAAATCAGGATAGTATTTTATTTTTCTACTGATGAGTCCACCCAGTTCTGAGGCAAGAGCTCATCAAGCTGACTCATTTTACATTCTGATATTCGGCCCAGAACATCTTCGAGCCATCGGAAAGGTTCCACACCATGTTGTTTACAAGTTCCCATGAAAGAGTATATCATTGCAGAGCGTTGGGCACCTTCATGTGATCCTGCAAACATGTAGTTTTTTCTTCCCAGTGCCACTGGGCGAATACTGTTCTCGATAAGGTTGTTGTCAGGGAGATATTTTCCATCATCTACATAACGGATCAACCTGTGCCAAAGCTTAAGATTGTAGGACATTGCCATGGCAATAGCACTCTTGGGCAGCACCTTTACTATTTCTATGGTCATCCAATCTTTCAACTCATCAAGAATTGGTACCGCCTTTTCTATTCGCAAGGCTTTGCGCTCTTCAAAAGAGAGGGTCTCTTCCCGTGCCTGACGCTCAATGTCGTAAATTTTTTTAAACAGTGACAAGGCATGCTCCGCTCTCTTTTTGTCATTTTTAAGGGCATCGCTAAACATCCGCCGGGCATGAACCATGCAGGACAATAGGGTGATGTGTGTGAAATTGTCAAATTCAGTATAGGCTGAGTAACCATCGGTCTGAAGGGATCCTTTAAAGTCCTTCAGGAAATCTACCGGTCCCGCTCTCTCCCTGCTTTTGCGGTAATCAAAGCAGACCTGTTTCCCTAAGGGGTCAAAATAGACCCATAGATATCCCCTGTGTGTCGACCCCTGTTTGTCTTCAGTAAGAACCGGCATCGGGGTCTCATCGGCCATCAGGTAGTCAGATTGAAGAACCTTCTGTTTCAACCTATTGTAAAGAGGTTCCAATAAATTACAACTTGCCTTCACCCAATCATTCAACGTGGAATCGGCAAGGGTGATCTGTTGACGTTTAAACTGCTGAATCTGCCGGTAAAGAGGAAGATGGTCAACGTACTTACTTACCATGATATGTGAGAGCAGGCCTGCTCCGGCGTTGCCTCTTGGGATGGGAAGACTGGGTAACTCTGCTATTACGATCACGTTCTCTACTTCCGGCATCTTGTATTTAGGGCGGATGAATTTCTTCACAAATAACCTTCCCGGCTTGTAATCGAGTATTTCTGTAATCTCTTCACCGATCTTTACAGCTCCTGTGAGGTCTTCAGTTGGCTCAATAACAACTTCTACCCTTGGGATGTTTGCAGGGATAGGAAGACGGGCATGTCCTGTTGCAGGGACATCTGCATTCTTTTTGCGCGTGTAAGAGATGGTCTCTTCTTGCTGTTTAGGGGCTTCAATCTGCGGAGTATCTAATCCCAATGTGAGCTGCCCTGGCATGTCCACAGGAACGAACCGCTCGCTTTTGGCTCCAAAGACCATCTTTTGCAGCTGCTCAAATTGGTGCTTTAATATGAGGAAATCGGATTGAAGGCTTATAAGCCTATTGTACTCTTCCCTGGGCAGGGTGACCATATCCGGAGTACTGTTTTGAAGAATTTCCTGCCCTTTTTTCATGAACCAAAAGTACAGAAAATAAATGATATAACCTAATGATACCAGTACTTTCAGGCGCTTTTTCTGAAAATAAATCGTTCTCTTTTCTGAATGTTTTTCAGTGATATCCCTTCAATCATCATCACCAGTGTTGACCATTGCATGGGGCAGTCCAAGGAGTCATTATCCTGCTTGGGGAGTTCAAAAGTACCCGTTTCAAGCCTTTTATAGTAAAGAATAAAACCACCTTGTTCCCAGCGAAGAAGCTTGACCTGATTACGACGCTTATTGATAAAGATAAACACCTCGCCAGATAGTGGGTCCCGTCCCAGCTCGTTTTGTATGAGTCCGCTGAGCCCATCAAAGGAATTGCGGATATCAACAGGGTTGCGATACAGAAAGTAAGAAAGGGCTGAACTTAGAGAGAACATCGCCTATACCATGTTAATAAAAGTCCGTACCATTGAAAGCTCAATGTTCTTTGGAAGAATTACCCTGACTCCGTTTGGATAATGGATTTCGATTTCACCACAGCTGGTCTGCTCATTCCTTGCAATTGTAACAGGGATAAAGGCTTTTACTAATGCATTGGGTTGTTGCTTATACTTATTATGCCAATTGGTAAACGTATTAGGACTTATCTTTTTGTTTTCACAAAACACTACCTGAGTGAGTCCGCTTTGTTGCCACTCCTCAACGAGTGCAAACATTTTAATCCGCTTTGCCTTCTGAAATGTCGTTTCCATGTATGTGTACTTTTGAGACAAAAATATTGCCTTACTTTATACCTTACAAGATGTGGCAGCCCGGATGCTTACCTTTTGTAGGCATTGAGTCTTTTAACACTCTTTTCCATCCATAAAGGGTTGCCATTTGACAGGTTTTTTCTTCCAAAGTCATTTGCCGAATCAAGTCATTAACCCTTGCATTAACAGGCTGTGTTGGGTCTTCATAAATATCTTTTTTGCCATTCTTGTTAAGATCAATCCATCCTTTCTTGTAGATGGTTGAATCTGGTTTAAATGAGACCGTACTTATAAAAATTATGAGTAAAATTAAATAGCTATAAATTTTGTAACTATTCAGTCACCAAATGTAACTGCTTATTTGAGAAAGAATATATTTAGAAAATATTTTTTGGGGTCAATAAGTCCATTAGAT
>CAISZK010000364.1 GCA_903889915.1 uncultured Bacteroidota bacterium | reverse complement strand
GTTGTTATGTCAGTAAATCCCAATTTAGTTGAAGGTGTAAATGTAGCTGCAACCCCCGCAGGTGCAATTTGTGATGGAACAAATGTTACTTTTACAGCCACTCCAATCAATGGTGGCACAAATCCAACTTACCAATGGTTCTTAAATAGTATGGCTGTTGGTACGAATAGTTCATCATATTCTAATTCTTCATTATCAAATAATGATTCGGTTATTTGTAAAATGACATCAAATGCTGATTGTATCAATGGAAATGTCGCAAATTCTGATACAATTGTTATGTCAGTGACTCAGTATCTACCTATAGGTGTTAGTATGTCGGTTACTCCATCAGGAACAATATGCGAAGGGTCTATGGTCACATTTACTGCTATACCAGGGAACGGTGGAATAAATCCATCATACCTTTGGTTTTTAAATGGACTTGCCGTTGGTTCGAATAGTTCCATTTATTCCAGTACATCTTTCTTAAATAATGATTCGATCATTTGTGAAATGATATCAAATTCAGCTTGTATAAACGGAAGCCCGTCAACGAAAGATACAACTGTTTTGGCCGTGAATCCAAATATACAGGCCAGCGTTGCTGTGTCTGCTAATCCAACAGGAGCAATTTGTACCGGAACAAGTGTTACATTCACTGCAACTCCAACCAATGGTGTAACAAATCCTGTTTATCAATGGTACCTTAATGGAATTGCAGTTGGTACGAATAGTTCCACTTATTCAAATAATACCCTGTCAAATAATGACTCGATAATTTGTACAATGACTTTGTCAGGTACCTGTATTAATGGTAATCCTTTAACTGCGGATACGGTTGTTATGACAGTCAATCAAAATCTACCTGCCAGTGTTGCAATAGCACCAAACCCGGGCTCAGCAATTTGTTCAGGTACCTGTGTGACTTTTACAGCTACACCAAACAATGGCGGTACTTCTCCTGGTTATCAGTGGAGATTAAATGGAGTAATAGTCGGAACAAACAGTCCTACTTATACAAATTGCCAATTAGCAAACAGTGATCATATAAAATGCTGGATGGCATCAAATGCCGCTTGTGTTACCGGCTCTCCGGCTTCTTCAAATGTTGTTACAATGACAGTAGGGCCAAATCTTTTGCCTGGTGTCAGTGTTTCTGCATCTCCTGACTCAATTATATGTTCAGGGTCATGCGTTACTTTTACTGCCACACCAGTAAGTGGTGGAACAGCTCCAACCTATCAATGGATGTTAAATGGAGGATCAGTAGGTACAAATAGTTCAACATATTCTAATTGTTCTTTCACCAATGGTGACCATGTGAGTGTGGTTATGACATCAAATGCAACATGTATTTCGGGGTCTAACAGTCCTTCTTCAAATGTTGTAACAATGACTGTGCATAATGTAGTTGCCAATGCTTCTTCAAATCCTTCAACAATTTGCCTTGGGGGATGTAGCACAGTTTCGGCAACAGGTGGCGGTACTTATACATGGAGTAACATAATTACCACTGCCACTCAAACTGTTTGTCCTGTTACAACCACATCGTACACAGTGACCATTACTAATAACGGTTGCTCTGCCAGTGCACTAACTACTGTAATCGTAGATGTTCTTAATCCTACAGTTTCTGCAACGCCTTCATCAATTTGTCAGGGAGATTGTAGCACAATTTCAGCAACAGGAGGTGTGAATTATGCATGGAGTGATGGGGAAACTACGCCTTCAATTATTGTTTGCCCAACTGTTACAACACAATATTGTCTCAATGTAAGTGATATGTTTGGATGTACAGCATCTGATTGTGCAACCATTGTTGTTAATACCACACCTGTGATCACGCAAAACGGAAGTGACCTTCAAACTTCTTCCGCCTCTTCATATCAATGGTATTTAGATGGCAATTTATTAGTTGGAGCAACATCGCAAACCTATACTCCATTGCAAAATGGTAATTATACGGTTTTAGTTACGGACATTAGCGGCTGTTCCGCAACCTCGTTACCTTTCAATGTAACATGGATGGGTGTTAACGAGATTGAACAGGATAATTTTATTGCATTATATCCCAATCCGGCAAATGACAAAATCACAATCGAAACCGCAAAGTTTTCACAGATACAAATTTCAAACATTCACAGTCAGTTAATAAAAACCTTGGTAACCAACGGGCAAAAAACAAAAATTGATATCTCATCATTTCCATGCGGTGTATATGTTGTAGAAGTGAAATCCGAAAACTCAACAGTTTATAAGAAATTTGTAAAAGAATAATAATGAAAAAACTTGCCTTTATTTTTAGCATTGGCCTTTTCAGTTTTACAGTCCATTCACAGACCGTTCAAATCAGCGGCTCCTTAATTGACAGCCTTAGCCGGTCGGGTTTAGCTTATGGCAATGTTATTGTGAAAAATCAAAAAGATTCAATCGTCACCTCTGTTTTAACCAATGAAAAAGGCGAATTCAAAATAAAGAATTTAGCCTGGAAAAAAGGAATGTATCTTTTGACAAATTATTTAGGTTATAATGAGAAAACGATAAATTTTAGTGTAAAGGATAATACAAAAATTAGTGTTGGAAATATATTCTTGATCCCGGGCGTAACTCAAATAAAGGAAGCTACAATTAACGGGAAGACTAAATACATGGAGCAGAAATTCGACCGAAAAGTTTTTAATATTAGTGAGGCAAAGACTACTGCGGCAAAAGATATTTTTGATCTGCTTCGCACATTGCCGGGAGTTACAGTTGATGAAGCTGAAAATGTAAAGTTCAAAGGAGCTCCGGCAACAATTTATGTTGATGATCAGCCGGCAGAGTATGTTTATCCCAAAACCTCAATGATCCCTGTTGTCAGTGTTCTGAAAATTGAACTTATTGATGCTTCACTTCGCAATGGTGCAGGCAAAGGAGGTATTATCAATATAAAAATGAAAAACCTCGCAACTGATGGTTTCAGCGGAGCAGCACAGGCCGATAACAGCTCTGTCAATTTTAAAGATCTGAACAGTAGTGAGGATTATATTAATGCCAACTATAAGATCAAAAAGGTTCTGTTCTTTGATAATTTTAATTACAACAGCTCGTATTCAAACAGCAGCAGCAATAACGATGCATCTTTAAATCATAATTCAAATAGTTTTTCCGTGAATTTTACGGAAAGTGATAAAAACACCAATAAGAGTTTAATGAATTATGGAGGTGTCCGGTTTACGCCCAATAAGGACACAAGAATACGACTGTCTGGTGGGTTTTATAATAATCACGGATCATATCCGAGTGAAGAATATTATCTTCAAAATGATAATTTTTCGAATACAGTTTTTGAGCAGCATAATCATATTGGAACAAGTGATTATTCATACCTGGGCAAATGGCTGAATGGTTCATTTTATCATTGTTTTGATTCCATCGGCAAGGAAATGACCTTTTGGGCAGGACTGCAGGATCAAAGTAATAATGAAACGGACCTGAACACCTATAACTATCAATACGTGTCCAGCGTGCCTTTTGATAGCACCTTTAGTAATAAAACTAAATCGGATGGTAAAAGACCGTTGGTGTATGGAGGATTTTATTATAACAACCCGATTAACTCAAAGACACGCTGGAATTGTGGTTGGAATGGTTATGGCGTTTATAAAGGCTATGACAGTAATATTTACAGTCAGGGTGAAATAGTTAGTTTGCCATTAACAAGTTTTAACGACTTCAGTCAAATGAGCCAAACCATTTATTTTAGAATAGGCACTACCGTAAAAAAATGGAAATTTGATGTTGGCGCTTCAGGTCAATATGATAAAAATAATGTTGATTTTACACGTTATAAAGTAAATTCGGATGATACACTTCTCCGCGTAAATAAAGGTTTCTTTAATTTTCTGCCATCTGCAACCATAGTGTTTTCACCGGATAGCTTACAGGAAATAAAGTTGACATATTCCAAAAGTGTTCAATCGTCGTGGTATACTCAATTGTGCGATTTTATTGATAAGACAAATCCTTTTAATTGGTCAGTTGGGAATTCTTTGTTAGTACCCACAGCCTACACGAATTTTTATCTGGGATATTCATACAATAAAGAAACCTGGAATATCAACACTGATGTGTTTTACAGCATCACCAATAATGATGTTTCCTATTTAACGGTCCCGGTTACTGATGTTATAACAATTACTACACCTGAAAACATTGCCCACAACAGCAACATTGGTGTTGAATTCTCATCATGGCTTTCGCTAAAACAAAAATATGATCTGAACTTTTCTTCAGCTATTAACCACACTTCTATTAGAGCATCTGATTTAAACGGAGCAGACTTAAAGAGAAAAGACTTTGGCTATAATTTTAAATTCAGTGCAGATATAAGGTTAAGTGCAAAAACCACTGGTACATTTTACATCAATTATTTCAGTCGTGAAGTAACATTCTCCGGATATAATTTCGATTATTTTAATTCCTCATTAAGTCTTACCCATAAATTTTTCGCCAATAAACTATTGCTAACATTAGGTGTCAACAATATTTTCGATAATTTATTAAAGCATGGCGATTATTATGATTATGCAGGAATAATAATTAACTCTATCAAAAAATCCAGTTCATACCTACCTGCTTATTTCCTTACCTTGCAGTACAAATTTCGTCAGGGTGACAGAGGAACCAAAGATGCCGGAAAGGCTATGAAGACGGGGAAATAACAAAAGGTCTTTTACCAATTATTACTATTGACACCTTCAACAGGGAAACATTTTCTAACTAGAAAATAAATTTTTATCTTTGCAAAACAATAACAGTATGGAATCAAGTTTCAATTAAGATTTAAACTTAATCGGACTTTTCCAATTAAATTTTAAAAAATGGTTGACTGGACATTGCATATTGAAACGAATCCTGAAAAATTATTTGGGAAACCCGTAATAATGAATACCCGCGTACCTGTTGATTTAATTCTGGAAAAATTAGCTGCTGGTGATTCTATAGAGGATTTACTTGATGCCTACCCTAAAATTTCTAAAGAAGATATTACAGCTTGTCTTTTATTTGCAGCAGATGCAATAAAAAATGAAATTGTTTTTTCGAAAGCATCGTGAAATGAACCTGATAGTAGATGAAAGTGTTGATTTCGCTTTAGTCAGAGAATTGCGGAATAAAGGAATTACAGTATTATCAATTACTGAGGATTATCAGGGTGTAAAGGATAGCGAAGTTTTAAAAATATCCAATGATAAACACTGTTTATTAATTACCGAGGATAAAGATTTTGGTGAATTGGTGTATCGCTTAAAACTTGAGCATTTCGGCATAATGTTAATTCGTTTAAGTGATATACCACGACTGAAGAGAATTGAAATTTTTATTGAAATAATTGAATCACATTTTGAAAAATTAGAAAACAATTTTTCGGTTCTTACAAGTCGTGGACTTAGAATCAAAACCACCCGGTAATACTATACAACTTTAGCTTTCGAGTTAATTTCTTTTCATTTAACTTCTCATTTCATTTAACTTCTCTTTTCTTTTCCTCCCAAATTTTGAACTTGTAGTTTGAAAATTATACTTTTAAAAAAAATGGAAACACCTAATCATTCCAATAGTTCTAAACTTCTAAAATTATAATAAATCCAAAGTCTCAAATAAAAACTTGCCATTTGAATAAATATTAATAGTTTTGTCCCCTTTTTTTAAACCCCATAATATGAAAAAACTTGCAGTCGTAGCATTCGGAGGGAATGCATTACTTAGAAGCGGTCAGAAAGGCACAATTGGCGAACAGGAACAAAATGTTCATGATACCTGCCTGAGTTTACTGGAACTGATAAAGAACGATTATAATATCGTTATCACTCATGGCAATGGTCCGCAGGTTGGAAATATCCTGCTGCAGAATATTGCAGGAGCTAAAGTGTATGATATTCCGGAAATGCCCCTTGATATTTGTGGTGCATATTCGCAGGGACTTATCGGTTACATGATAGAGCAGCAACTTCGCAATATCCTTGAAGAACGGGGCATTGAAAAAGATGTTATCACAATTGTCACAGAAGTTCTTGTTGACAAAAATGATCCTGCTTTTACAAGACCTACAAAACCTATTGGCCCTTATTATTCAAAAGAGGAAGCTGATAAAATGGCAGCCGAAAACAATTCTGTTTTTGCAGAAGATCCAAAAGGCAGAGGCTGGCGCAAAGTTGTTGCTTCTCCGAAACCATTGGTTATTGGCAATAAAAAATCAATTGAAAATCTTGCACGCGATGGACAAATCGTGATTGCAGTAGGAGGGGGTGGTATCCCTGTTTTTTATAAACGGCCTAATTTCCTTGAAGGGATTGATGCTGTTATTGACAAAGACCTTGCTTCAGCTTTGCTGGCAACACAGATCAATGCAGATGAGTTTTTCATTCTGACAGATGTTCCCAAAGTCTGCATCAATTTTAATACTCCCGAAGAGCAAAAACTCAACATGATCTCCATTGCTGAAGCAAACAAATATCTCGGAGAAAAACAATTTGCTGAAGGCAGTATGGCTCCCAAGATCAGGGCAGCTATTCAATTTGCAGAGAATAGTGGAAAATGCACCATCATTACAGAAGCAAAACAATTGGGAAACCCTGATTGCGGAACGAAAATAGTGAAGTGAGAAAATTTTCGAATTATTGTTAGTTTCTGTTATTTTCTTATTTCATTTTTGTATTTTTTTTTGCATAAATAAATTTATTATTATCTTTGAACCATCTTTCGGGATGAAATTTTAAATAAATGTTTAACTAAAATTATAAAGCTATGTTTTGTCCAAAATGCGGCGCCACTTTAAAAGATGGCGCAAAATTCTGCCACGCTTGTGGTGTTACAATAGGGGATACTCCTGTAAATCCGCAAGCACAACAACCCTATCAACAACAGCAACAACAACCTTATCAACAACAACCCCAACAATCTTTTTCTGGACAGGGATTCGATTTTAGCAAAATTCCTACTAAAGTTTGGATTGTTGCAGGAGTCGCCTTTTTAGGTGTAATTTGTACATTTTTGCCCTGGATAACTGTTTCAAGTGTAGCAAGTGCATTTTTTGGGGAAATTGGTGGTTCCTATAGTGTATCGGCAAGTGGATTAAGTTCTGGATTTGGAATATTAACAATGTTGTGTTTTTTAGTCATTGCTGCAGGTACAATATTCTGGCAAGCAATAGGATTAAATGAAAAAGTTAAAGATCAAATCATGATGTTTACTGGCTTTGGTGCTGCTGCATTTTGTTTAATTGATTTAATTCGTTTCTTAGCTCAATCAGCACCATATTCAAGTGTTAGACCTGGCTTCGGTTTAATTATAGCTATTTTAGTTGCTGTTGCTTTAATTCTTTTTAATTTAAAAGTTATTAAATTAAAATAAGAAAAACTCGAAAAGTTTTCTTATTATAGGATGATGTATTAAAGAAAGCCGGTTCTCAATCCGGCTTTTTGTTTTTATAAATTATTTATATTTGTCAACAGAATTTTATTTATCAATACTAATAAAATGGAAAAGAAACACGAATTAGATTTTTGCCCGGGTTGCGGTGCAAAGCTTGATGGCGATGAATTTATCTGTGCGGAATGTGGTTACAAATTGGCTGAATTGCATCCTGTTCAAAAAACACCAGAACCTGTCGTTATTCCTCAATCACCTGTTGTCAATGAAACCGGTGTTCTGACTTTCTGCCCTGGTTGTGGTGCAAAACTTGAAGGAAGCGAGTTGTTTTGTAATAGTTGCGGAATGCGATTAAGTGAACCAACAATTGATCCTCCTGTTGAAATACCTGTAGTACCAACTCCTCCGGTAATTGAAGCTCCTGTTGTTCCCCCGCCTCCGCCCATTGTTGTTGAAGTTCCTGCACCGCCTCCGCCGACCGTAGAAAAAGTTGAGATACCAGTTGAACCTATTGTTGTCAATGATAGCAATCTTTCTTTTTGTCCGAATTGCGGGAGCAAGATTAGTGCGAACGAAACATTCTGCAATGAATGTGGGTTTAATTTAAAAGAACCCAATATTGCTCCTCCTGTGGTTGAAACACCAGTTACACCGCCGGCTTATCAGAATATTCCACCTGTTACACAGCAGCCGGTTTACCAGCAAACACCACAGTTTTCCAATGCAAATGTGCAGGGTAAGAAAAAAGGAAAGGGTGCAGGATTTTGGATACTCATAATTTTTATCATTGTCGTTGTTCTTGGTGGTGGCACTTTAGCGTTTCTGCAATACAACGGCACTGTTCAGATAGGATTTTTAAGCAATATTATTCCTGCTAAAGATAGTAAAACAACAGCCGATGTCACCAAGGACCAAACTCAATATTATGTTGTACATACATTCGCAAACCTGGGATCTTCAGAGGTGGCGATAATTTCAAATGTTGTAGCTTCGAATCAGCCTTCAAGTAGTGATGCAGGCGCAAAGAATAAATTTAATATTGCCATCATGCAGAAATTCCCCAATGATTACAGCGCTTTTGCAAACAATATTTTTGTTACTCATTATTCATCTTATGCTGAAGCTGTGAGCGGCCATGCAGGTTTGCTGAAAAGTTACGGCACCAGTTCGAGGCATTATGCAATAAGGACTGTTGAATTTACTTATTGAAAAAGTCAATAGTCAATAGTCAATAGTCAATAGTCAATAGTCAATAGTCAATAGTCAATAG
>CAISZK010000363.1 GCA_903889915.1 uncultured Bacteroidota bacterium | reverse complement strand
TTTTTGTTACTACTCACCCGGCATTTAATTCACATGCAAAACTGTGCTTTTAATTCACAGACTATTGTTTGTAATTTATTTTCAGCGATTGAAAATTTAGAATAGAAATATTTTCCTTTGCATTAAAATTTGCAGAGTATTGTACAAAGACGCTGAAATAGAAAGACTGCAAGAAGAAAACCATCAACTCAGAAAAGAGAATGCGGAATTAAAATCGCAGGTATCAGAGTTGATAAAAAAAGTATCTGATTTGTTGACACAAAATAAACAGAGTTCTGTAAAGAAAAATAGTAACAACAGCAGCATTCCCCCATCCACAGACTTAACAAGAAAACCAAGAAGTTTACGCACCCCAAGCGGGAAAAGACCTGGTGGGCAGAATGGACATAAGGGAAGCACCTTAATAATGACAGAAACGCCGGATGAAATTCATAAATTGATTCCCGACTATTGTAACCATTGTGGAAAAGAATTAACAGACATAGTGGCTCAATTAGAAAGCAAGCGGCAAATAGTAGAGATACCGCCAGTAAAGCCAATTTACATAGAATTTCAAAATTATAGCAAAACCTGTTTATGCGGACACAAGCAGACAGGAACTTATCCTGATGGTGTAACGAATCATATACAATATGGACCAAGTGTTGAGGCAATCGTAGGTTATCAATCCGTATATCAATACACGCCATTTAAAAGATTATGCGCAATGTTTCGGCACTATTTCCAATTGCCAATCTGTGAAGGCAGTATAGATAATTTGCTAAAACGATTATCAGCAAAGGGGATGCCGATATATAAGGCAATTCATGGAATAATTGAAAAGGGAAAACAGGTAGGGAGTGATGAAACAGGAACAAATATAAACGGGAAAAAAGGGTGGGCGTGGACATGGCAAAACATATTGGCTACCTACATAAGTATATCATTTAGCAGGGGCAAAGAAGCTATTCAGAATGCATTTCCAAATGGATTTCCAAATGCCATATTGAATTCAGACAGATGGCGTCCTCAAATTAACACATTCGCCAAGGGGCATCAGTTATGCTTCGCACATTTATTAAGAGAACTGCTTTATCTTATAGAATCAGAAAAGACTTTATGGGCTGTACAAATAAAGCAATTATTTATGAGGGCGCTTGATTTGAAAAAGCAATGCCCAAAATATGCAAGAGACGATGTGAATGCAATAGAAGTGGAGTCGGCATTAGATTTATTACTTACCGAACCATTAGAAAAAGCAAAAACACCCAAAACGCTAAACTTTCAAAAGTCAATGTCGGAATTTAGGGAATATCTATTTCCATTCCTTTATCATGCAGAAATTCCTCCTGATAATAATGGCTCAGAAAGAGCAATACGAAATATCAAAGTCAAACAAAAAATTTCAGGACAATTTAAAACTGGTCATGAATCATTCGCTATCCTACGTTCAATAATTGATACTTGCATTAAAAATGATGCGGATGTTTTTGAGGTTTTAAAACTCATATCTCAATTGCCAATCCTAGCGACTGAGTAATTAC
>CAISZK010000362.1 GCA_903889915.1 uncultured Bacteroidota bacterium | reverse complement strand
TTTTTTGTAAATTGTAAACTGCCTTTTTTGACATTCGGGTAATGTGAACCAGAGAGCCTTTTTTCGGCATTTTTTTTTGAACTTGATATCGTTAAAGAAAATAAAAACAAGAGGCTACTCATGTTTCACCTCCTGTTTTTTTTGACCTTCGGTATAAAGTTTCACCATCGGCCTTTTTTCGGCGCTCAAAGATAATACATATTTCTCGAAACTTACTGGTGATAATTTATTTACAAGGTTTGAGTGTGGACGCCCATAATTATAGGCATAGACAGCTCTTTTCAAACCTTGCTCTAAGTCATTTAGATTATTGAAGTGCCATGATTTTAAGTACTCATTTTTAATGATTCCATTTACTCTCTCGGCATAGGCATTTTCATAAGCTGCATCACACATGCTTATGCTGCATTTATTCAACATCAGAAGGGATGTGTAATCAGTAGAAGCATATTGACTACCTCTATCCGAATGATGAATAAGTCCCGGATATGATTGTTGTCCTCTTAAATTAAATGCCATCTTCAAAGCAATGATATTAGCGGTGGTTTCCATTGTGCTACTTGCTGTATATCCTATGATTCTTCGAGAATAAACATCAATAATAAACACCAGGTAATAAAAAATTTTACCAACCAAAAAGTAAGTTATATCACTTTGCCAAACTTGGTTGACACCTGTCAACTTAATTCCTTTAATCAGGTTTGTATATTGATAACATTTTACTGAGTAAGTCGTCCTGATATAGTTTTGCGGATAGAGAACCCTGTACCCATTATTTAGTAGAAGAAATTCAAATTTATCCCTGCCTATATCATCTGGTACTATAAGATCATACATCTTCCTGACTCCAATTTTAGGATGTATTTCCCTTATAGCATCAGCTTTTAAAAACAAAAGTTCATAATACACGTCTTTGTTCTCCTTTTGTTTCTGCTTATGATGGCCTTGTTTGCTTATCCCGGCCAGATCATAGATTGCTTTCATAGTGTAGTCCCCTTTTTCTCCATCAAACCATCCGATGACTCGGTATCGAATTTTTTTTTAATGTCTTCACCTAACTCCTCTGAACTAAACTCTATTACCTTCTCAAGATAATCTATCTTTAACTGTTTTTGCCCTACGGCTCTTTCCAGTTCTGCTAATCGTTCCTGTAACTTTTTAGTCTTACGTGATTCGCTTTCCATTTCTATAACTTGATTCACTCCTTTCTTCAAATGTATAGAATATTTGAATACCCACTTGTAAACTGCCGACCGACTTACATTATATAAACGGCTAAGTTCTGAAATACCTATTTGATTTTGCTCGATTTCTTTTACTTTTTGAATCTTGAATTCTTCACTAAAAAATCGATGTTGTCGCATAGCCTTTTTTACTGATTTTTCTTTTCCCATTTTTCCTGTTTTTAGTTAACCTTTTTTGTCTAATTTTGGTCAACCTATTTCAGG
Source organism: uncultured Bacteroidota bacterium (assembly GCA_903889915.1). Lineage (GTDB taxonomy): Bacteria > Bacteroidota > Bacteroidia > Bacteroidales > CG2-30-32-10 > CAISZK01. The sequence continues at coordinate 13,139 of CAISZK010000362.1, read as the reverse complement.
CACGGACAATAGTCAATGGTCAGTAGCTAGTAGTCAATGTCTGCATCAGGGATAATACGGAGGCATTACGGATATAGGATGCAATTAACTGCCAAAATTGTTTTCGTATTAACTGCCAATGACTAATTTTGCTGCTTATTCAGGAATACTGTGAAAAAAATTCTCGCGCAATTGTTTCTTAAATCGAAGGGCTGGACAATTTTCAGCACTATACCCAAAGAGATCAAAAAGGCGGTTGTGATCTCGGCGCCTCACACATCAGGATGGGATTTTATCATTGGCCGTGCCGCTTTTTACAGCAAAGGGATCAGGCATATTCATTTTCTTATCAAAAAAGAAATGTTCCGCTTTCCGCTTGGTGGTGCACTAAGGTCCATGGGTGCTATTGCGATCGACAGGGGAAAGAACAATACAACCATTCAACTGGTGAGTAAAATGTTCGCAGAACATGAAAATTTCCTGTTGTTGATTACTCCCGAAGGCACACGCAGCTATTCGGAACACTGGAAAAAGGGTTTCTACCATATTGCAGTCAATGCAAATGTCCCCATTGTTCTTACTTATATTGACTATGGCAAGAAAGAAGGAGGCTTCGGACCTGTGTTATATCCTTCGGGTGATTTTGAAAAGGATTTCAAATTCATCACTGATTTCTATAAAGACATGACGGCAAAATACCCAGAGAATTTTAATCTTTCTCCACAATATAGGAAGACTGAAGGGGGCTGATTTTTGTGAAGTTCCAAATTCCAAATTCCAAGCTCCAAATTCCAAGTTGAAGCCTGCGAATTTTTTATCAAATCATTGGATGCAAGTAAAGTTCAAAAAAACAATAAGAGCACCGGGAAATACCAAAAAAAATCAGTACAACCTGGTGCTCTTAGTATTAAATGTTGATGCCTGTAACTCTAGACACTCTAGACACTTTAGGCACTTTTTCTCCTAGTACCCGAAAATATCTTCAAGCTTCAATACTTCTACTTTCCCATATTTTTCGAGCATTTTCATATCCATGTCGTCTTTCTTTCCAACAGCAAGGATCGTATATTTTTTGTCCTTCATGTATTTCTGTTCGAAAGCAAGCAGATCGGCAATCTTCATTGTCGGAACTTTTTCAAAAACATCTTTGCGGATATCGTAAGTAAGCCCTAAACGTTTTGCATTGTAGTAGCTGAATAAAATATTTTCCTTGGTGATCCTTTCAGTCCGTATTTTTTGAATAATCGCATCCTTGGCAGCAGCAAAGCTCTTTTCAGACTCAGGTGTGTTGTTGACCACATCATACATGGCTTTCATTGCTTCAGGCAATTTATCATTCTGCGTACCTATAAAAGTAAACACATAATTGTTCCTGTCGAGGCGCGACGGTGTCTGATATCCTGCATAGGAACTATACGCAAGCGCTTTCGATTCGCGTAATTCCTGGAAAACTACTGAATTCATTCCTCCTCCAAAATATTCATTGAACATGCGAATAGCCGGGATGTTTGCTTTGTCATATTTTTCCGACTTCGACAGCATCACCATTTCAACCTGTTTCATATCGTAATCCACAACGTAAACTTTGGTTTCGGTTGTTGGCAGTTCTTCAAACTTTGTTTCTTTAGGTATCGGGGTTAATGTAGCAGGCACCTTATGATATTTGTTGAGTATTGAAGTAAGGCTGTCAGTGCTGTGTGTACCGTAGAACATGATGTAATGCGGGTAGGAATTCAGGGCTTTGATCTTTGTTACAAGTTCAGTTGCTTTCAGGTCTTTTAATTCCGTTTTTGATAAAATATTTGTGTAGGGATTCTTCGGTCCGAATTTTCCATAATTGTATAATCCACTCCACAAAATTTCATCTTTCGAAAGTTTATTGTCGGCCCGTTGTTTCAGAACATTGCTTGTCATATCGTCAAGAGTGGCCTGGTCGGCTTTTGCATCGGATAAAAGGTTTTCAAACAGCTTCAGTCCTTTTGTAAAGTTCTCGCTCAATCCTGAAAGACTCACCCAAATTTCGTCGTCGGAACTGTTGACATTGAATGAACATCCTGCTTTGTAAAATTCCTGTTGCACCTGTGCAGGTGTCAGTGTTGATGTTCCTACATACTGAAGATAATTGATTGCAAGTGCCATTTTCTTGTCATTGTTGCTTCCCATATTGAAAATATAGTAGAGTGCGAAAGTTTTGTTCTCCTTGTTCTCGTTGTAATAAACATCAATATCTTTTTTCACCTTGAATTTTTTGATGTCTTTATCATAATCCACAAATACGGGATCAATTTCTTTCGGAACCTTTGCCAGTATATCCGTAAGGAAAGCCGACTGCGCATCCCTGTTGATGGTTACCGGAGTGATGATCGGTTTGGGAACTTTTTTCACACTGTTGTCAACGCCGGTTTTTTTATAAACAACCACGTAATTGTTGTTGTAATATTTGTTCGCAAAGTCAACAATTTGCTGAGTGGTGATTTTCGAAAGGCTGTCAATTCTGCTTACTTCATCTTTCCATGGAGTTCCCAGTACGAAAGCATCCACCATCTCGAAATCGCGCGAGCTGTTGTTTTCTTCTTTTTTAACTTCCTGCAATTTCATATCATTGATCACTGCGGGAATCAGCCAATCCGGAAACTCTCCGTGTTTGATAGCTTCGATCTGCGTCAGCAAAAGATCCTTTACCTGTGCGAGTGTTTGTCCTTCTTTGGGATTACCATACAACACATGCATTGAATAATCCTTCATGATATTCGTGTATGATCCTGCTGATAAAACCTGTTGTGCCTGGTTCAGGTTAAGGTCAATCATGCCGGCAGTACCGTTGGTGAGCAGCATATCTATCAAAGAAATCATTTTTGCTTCCTTTGAATTGGCGCCTGCAAAACGGTAACCAATCATTACTGATTCGGCGTTGGGTCCCACAACCTCTTTGACGATGGGTTTTGTAATGGGGTCTTCAACGGGAGGGACAAAAGCTGCGATCTCTTTTTTAGGCAATGCGCCCCATTTGGCATCAACAATTTTGATGGCTTCATCAGGATTAAAATCACCCGAAATGCAGATGGCTATGTTGTTCGGAACATATTTTTTGTGATAATAAGCATACAGGGCATTTAAAGAAGGGTTTTTCAGATGCTCAACAGTACCGATGGTTGTCTGGGTTCCGTAAGGATGTTTTTTAAACAAGCCCGCGGATAACGAATCCCATGCTTTTTCGTCATCATTGTCAAGACCGATATTTTTCTCTTCATACACTGCTTCCAGCTCCGTGTGGAAAAGGCGGAAAACAGGGTTGCGGAACCTTTCGCCTTCAATGGAAAGCCATGTTTCAAGCTCGTTCGAAGGGATGTCGTTCACATAGACAGTCTGCTCAACCGATGTAAAAGCATTGGTGCCCTTTGCTCCGATGGCAGTCATCATTTTGTCGTACTCATTGGCGATGGCAAATTTTGAAGCCACACCCGAAACGCTGTCAATCAAATGATATTCTTTTTTGCGCAGGTTGGTATCTTTTATCAGGCGATACACTTCAAAAAGACTGTCAATCTCGGTGAGCAATGGTTTTTCCTTTGCATAGTCGAGCGAGCCGTATTTGTCGGTTCCTTTGAACATCATGTGTTCGAGGTAATGCGACAGGCCTGTGTTGTCGGCAGGATCGAACTTGCTGCCGGTCTTAACGGCAATGGCTGTTTGAATGCGCGGGGCATTTTTATACACTGTGGTGTAAACTTTCAGTCCGTTGTCGAGGGTGTAAATACGCACGTGCATAGGGTCGCCGGGCACTGTGTCATACTTATAGGTTTTCTGTGCCGAAACACCTAGACAAATGATAATAAAAACTGCAAAGAGCAGCGCTCTTGCAATGATTTTGGGTGTTGTTTTCATGGTAATTGTTTTTTTATTGAGTCGTAAAAGTAGAAAAATAAAAAAGAACGGGAAGTAAATTGTGTTTTACTTCTTTTGATTGAGATTGCAAATTCCCAGTTTAAAACCGAAAGGATTGCACTTCGACAAGCTCAGCGACTACAAAGTCCTTTCGGGTGGCGCAAATCTTTAACGACAGGAAATTATTCTTTTATAAATTTAGAAATTCGGATCATATCATTATTGCACAATCTAAGTATATACATCCCTTTTGTCAGGCTATAAATATTCAGTGTGTTGACACCCACATATAAGTTCGCCTGAATAACCAATCGTCCCTGAATATCATAAATTGATATGATGTTGTTTTGTAAACTATTTACGGGAACTTCAATGTTTAAATTATTCTTGGCAGGATTAGGATATATTGAAAATTCGCAGGTTTCAGATAATTCATTCAGACCTGTTGTAATATCTCCAAAATATCGGAATAAAGTTACATCATAATAGTAGGTGGTATTGTTTTTTGAAACGCCGGCAACTATTATTTTGCCATCTGCTTGCAAAGCCATTCCATAAGCGCCATCGTCGTTACTTATGGAATTAACAGCAACTCCGGCATTACCGAACGTAGTATCAACTGTTCCATCGGTGTTCAGTCGCATGGTTGAAAATTTATATTGTCCAAAAACTGTGGTATAACCGGTAACAACAATTTTCCCGTTTGTTTGAACTTTCACACCATAAGCTTCAGATCCATGACCTCCTGCCTCAAGGGTGTCAATTCCATTCGTTCCGAATTGAGTATCCAGTGTTCCGTCAGCATTAAATCGCATCACAGCAAAAACCCAATTTGAGCCGCTAACAGTATTTCCTGCAACTACAATCTTTCCGTCAGGCTGTATATCTGTTGCAAATCCCATATCTGCATTATTGTTTATATCTTTGGTTGTATAGCCATTTGTGCCGAATGTGGAATCAAGGATTCCATTCGTTTTATACCTTGCAACAGCAAAATCATTATTTGTTGTAATATGGGATTGGCCAACTGCAATAATTTTCCCACCCGGAAGTATCTTAAGTGCATTGATCTCGGCTTCATGATCACCGGGCATGCTAACTGAAACGCCGTTAACACCAAAAGTGGAATCCACAACACCATTGGTATTGTATCTTACCATTACAAAGTTATTACTTGTATTGTAATAACCAAAACCGCCTTGAATTATTTTCCCGTCCTGTTGAATAGCAACTGCAAAAGCCCGTCCACCATAGAGTCCTATGGGGTGATTAACAATTCCTCCTGTTCCAAAAGATGCATCAAGGGTTCCGTTGGCATTATACCTGACTAATTCAAAGGCATCATTTCCTCCGGAGTTTGAGTATCCTGAAACAACAATCTTATTGTCGGATTGGATAGCAAGAGCAAATGCAATGTTTTTCACATTACCGAAATAAGGCATTGCAATTCCTCCTGTACCAAAAGATGGGTCAAGTGATCCATCAGTATTATATCTGATTAAAACGAAAGAGGTGAGCGTATCATTTTGAGCAGAACCGGCAACTACTATTTTCCCGTCCGTTTGAACCTCTACTGCATAAGCAATATTGTCGAGGTCATAAATATGCGTTGCAACATGACCCGTGCCCCCAAAACTTGAATCAACAGTACCTGGTGTTTGAGCAGTAATTCTCATTGCCGAAAGAAGAATAAAAAATGTAAAGATTAGTTTTTTCATCTGTTTATTGATTTATTGATTTGAATTGCAAAAATAAGTATTCTCATGAAAAATAGAAAAGAATAGGTAGGAAATTGTGGAATAGTGAGGTTTTCAAAACAGCATGCTCATATTATTTCATCGAATTACGAAAGCGTTGACTGATTCGTCGTTTTATTCGTACTTCGATGAAGTAATGTTTTTACTGATTTTATTTAGCTAAATTTTTAAAAACCCTTTTACTTTGCTTTGAGATTTTGTATATTTGTGGCTGTTTATTTTCAACATGTTCATGTTCTTATTTTTTGCTTTAGCCTGACGATTGTATGCTAAACTTCGGGATTTAATTTTATTTAAAACAGGGTTTTATTGCTGACACTAAATTCAAAAAAGATATAATATGCTGGTACCTTCAATGACTTTATCAGAAATAAAAAGTGAGATCGCACGGGATTATCCCATTGTGCGTCGCAAAGCCGAATACACGGGCGTCAAAATGAAACATATTTTTCATCCGCATGGCAAGGAATCAAAAATCCAGTTGCTTGATTATGTTTCGAAAAATAAGAACAACTGGATCATCAGGATCGAAGTAAACAAGAAAGAATTAAAAATGAGTTTCCTGGTGTATTTTTATAATGAAATAGGTATTCTTGGAATAATCCCCTCCGACGACGATGCCTTTATTCATGTTCATACTTCTCATTTTTTTAAAAGGTTCAACGAACGTTTGCATCTTAACCTGCGGACACCTGTTGAGATCCTGCACAAATATCTTGATGAAAGTGACAGCTATAAATCAAAGATCACTGCGGAATTGGCGCCCGGCATTTTCAAAACTTTTACTTTGCACAGTCTCGGCTATTGCCTGGGTATAATGGATAACAATATTAAAGTCGAAAAATTGAACACTTTCATTACGCACGAAATGCTTGGGAAAAATCAAATTTCTATCAGCGAATACATAAAAAAAGAAACTGAAAATAATGAGGATCCTGATTACGGATGGACGATCTGAAGATGGAAAGGTTTAGGGATTGGAAAGGTTTTTTATCGCTGCAAATACCGTGGACAGACATCCTGGCATTTTTAATTTACAAACACATCAGAGACACACCCGAAGGCGGAGGGATTTAATTATTTCCCGGAAAATTGTAAATAAAGCATAACCACAGCAGCCACCGTCATTAAAATCAAAGTTAGAAAGCCAAGTATGTTTGACTTTTTACCGTTTTTAAATTTTCCCATTATCTTTTTGTTGTTGGCAATATGGAGTATGATCGCTATCAGAACCGGCGCAGTAAGTCCGTAAAGAATGGCTGACCATATCAATGCCTTGATTGGCGAAATGCCGATATAATTCAAAGACAACCCCATTACCAGCGATATGGCAATGATGATATAAAATGGTTTAGCCTGGTAAAACTTTTTATTCAATCCTTCTTTCCATCCAAATGTTTCAACAATGATATAGGAAAGCGAACCACTCAGGACAGGAATAGCCAATAGCCCCGTACCAATTACTCCAATGGCAAAAAGTAAATAGGATGCATTTCCCGCCAGGGGTTTCAGAGCCTGTGCTGCCTGTTCAACAGTGTCAATTTTATGAATGCCGCCATTGAATAACACAGTTCCTGAAGTGAGAATGATCGCAAACATAACAATGTTTGAAAACAACATGCCATAATCAACATCTTGTTTCATATCGTGCATCACTCTTTTATTTATTACCAAACGCTTTTCCATTTTCTTCATGTCCTCCACTTCCATGGTGGCCTGCCAAAAGAAAAGATAGGGCGAAATGGTTGTGCCAAGTATGGCAACCAATATGCTGACGAAACTTTTGTCGAATTTTATGGTTGGAATAAATGTTCCTTTTAAAACGGCCATCCAGTCCTGCTTAAACAAAAACGGAACAATTAAATACACCCAAAGAACAATACAAAGGTATTTGAGAACGGAACCAATTTTCTGATAGGGCAAATAAATCATCAGCACCAACATTATTGCTGTGAAAGCGATGCTGAAAAATATTGCATGAACGGATGGGAACAAAAGATTTCCAACGGCTCCCATTCCGGCAATGTCGGCGCCGATATTCATCACAATGGCCGGAAAACTAAAAAGCACCATCAAATATAAAATTGGCTTTGAATAATTTGATTTTAGTGTGCCTGTCAAACCTTTGCAGGTAACCAATCCGATGCGGGCACACATTTCCTGTATGGCAGCCATCAGAGGAAAAGTAATGAGTGCAGTCCAAAGGGTCGAAAGTCCGTATTGCGCTCCGGCCTGGGAGTAGGTTGCAATGCCCGAAGGATCGTCATCGCTGGCGCCTGTTACAAGACCGGGGCCAAGCAGTTTCCAAAACCGGAGAATGGCGGAGGGTTTTTCTTTCTTCTTTTTCATTTATGAAGTTAAGGTTTAAAAAAATTCATGCATCCTCCATTATAGTTTGAAAAAACCGGTGCCAAAAATAAAATCAAACCGGGAAAGTCAAATTAAAATGAAATTAATATCGAATTAAGAATGGATAAACTATACCCTGCCCTATTGCCGCACTTTTCCCAACCGGTGTCAGCGATGACGATTTCATTTTACAAATTTATTCTTCATCTTCTTTTGGCGCTAACAGCGTGATGCCGGTCAGGTCGGCTTTGCTTTGTTTCAGGAATTCGTAAGTCATACGATCAGCTTTACAGTCTATAAATTGTATCCCTTTTAAACTTTTGTTTTTAATTTTAAAGAAATTGTTGATCAGCGTTGCATTGCGGAATGTTACCTTTTTAAAGGCACAGTTTTCAAAAGAACAGTCCTCCAATGTACCATCGAAAACGGTATCCACAATCCACATGGCATTGAAAGAAGTGCGATTCAAAACTGCGCCGGTCATAGCGTTTTTCTGAAAGCCCCCGTATTTAAAAGTCGCTCCCGAAAGATCGGCGGCTGTGAAATCGCAACCCGTTATATAGCTTTCCGAAAATTCGGTTCCTGAAAAACCGGCGCCCGCGAATTTGCAGCCATTGATATTGCTTCCTGAAAATTCAGCGCCCTTCAGCGAACAGTCCTTAAACAGATTTTTGCCCAAATTAGATTTCTGAATGTGGCTTTTGCTGATGTCGGAGCCGGAGAAGTCACAGTTTTCAACATTATTGCGTTTCAGAAGAAGACCCGACAGATCGGAACCGATAAACTTGCATTGCTGCATATTGGACGAACTGAATTTTTCGTGCAGGTTTTTCAACCCTGAAAAGTCGGCATCTACCCAGTTGCCATGCGACATGTCCCAGCCAGGCTTTTTCTTTGGCAGTACTGATGGCAATTCTGCCGGTGGTTTAATTTCCGCTGCATCGGTGGCGGCTTCTGAACGGAAGTTTTCTGAAAAATAGTTAAGGTCCACGCCCAGAATTTCCGCCAGATGATTCAAAGTAATGATATCGGGCATTGATTCTCCGCGCTCCCACTTTCCTACAGCCTGCGAACTGATGAAGAGGCGCTCAGCAAGCTGTGCCTGCGAAATATTGATCTTCTTTCGTGCTTCGGCAATTTTATTGCCAATGATCTTAGTGCTTAACATACGTTTAAATTTTTAGTTTTTTGATGCTGCAAAGATACTTCCAATCATAGCGGTGGTCAACAATAAAATCACAACTTTTGGTTGTAATCGCGCTACTTTTTGTTGTTATTTGACAACTAAGGGTGGTAAATGAGGGGATTTGAGGGAAGGGTTGTTTTTGGGGGAAGGAAATTGGGTATTAGGATAAGGGAATTGGGGGGTAAGGGGGATTGCAAAACCGAGGTTCCGGGACTTTTGGGCGCTCTGCAAATCCTGACCGGCGTAGCATTTATTTTTTCCACATCTCCCAAAAGCCACTGAATATGTTATCTTGCAATATTCCCTCCTCATCAAAAATATAGTCCTGGATTTTCCATTCTCCCTTAAACTTATTTTCGCTGTGGCAAAATTGACCAGAATAATAAACTTCTGGACATGTATCACTGACAAAAGATTCTTGAACATTATTTTCGTCCATGTAATGTGCATTCTTGTAAAACTTAATAAAATCAATAACATCATTGTTAAACTTACCTCTCACAATAATCTCATCGTCAATTCCTCCATTTGCAACGTCTTCTATTATTTTCCCAATAAATTCGTCAATACCTTTGTCAATAATCATTATAAAAGGAACACTTTGAAGTTGATTAGTAACACTATATCCCTCCACATAATTATAAAACCCAATCCATTCTCCATTTATATCAATCATAAAGTTTTTTTAAGGGGCGCATAACGCTCAGAGCATATCGTTTATTTTTTTCTTTTTCCTTTAAGAATACCTGTCCTATCATACTCATACGTGTCAGAAGATTTAATCATTACTCCATGTTGATAGAATTCTGATTTAATAAAACCTCCCTGTTCGTTAAAATATGTCCAGGCTGAGTCTTTCTTATCCTTACAATAAAAACCGACCATTTTACTGTTTCCATTATCATACCAATAATTCCATTGACCTGTCTTTAAAGTAATCGCACGACTTGTTTCCCAATCAACATCATTCTCACGACAACCTTCCGATTCTTTCATGCCATTCTCATAGTACGATGTAAAAAAATCTAATGAATCTGAAATTGTAATAGTGCGAAATTTGCTGTTATTGTCAGGATAAAAGAAAGAAGCTTCTTGTTGTTCACCATTGTCCCAATAACAAAGATTTAACTCCTTTCCGGAATCAGTGTATGCAAATTCAGGACCAACCTTAACTCCATTTAAATAGCGTACTTTTTGATTTAACATGGAATTTGTATCATAATGAAGCCAATCACCATTAAGCAATTTATTTTTCAAACTGAATTTGCATAATATTCTGCCTTTCTTCAATTCTATCCATTTCCCGTTAGGGAAAGAATCTTTTACTGTCTTATCTCCGTTAAAGAAAGAGAACATCATAGTGTCGGGCAATACAAAAAAAGTGTCTGTATTGATAATAACAGTTCTGAATAATTGAGCTTGAATGTTCAAACTCATTATCAAAACTGTGAGTATTATTGCCAGGGTCTTCATTTTCTTAAATGCATGCTTACATGCCAGAAAATTGCAGTTTTTTCAATTACTGCAATTTTTATCAGCCCGTTATTTTTTCTTTTTGTAAAGAGATGTTTTATATTCATTATCCTGCAAAATCAATCTCTTTGAGTTATGTTTTTTAATTTTGAATTTCCATATTTCTCCATTTTCAATAATACCCCAACTTTGCACAAGGAATATTTTAATATCCATACAATTATCGGGGTTTATTTTAAATGAATATCCTTTATAACCTATATAGGAAGTACTCACCCAATATTCTTTATCCGTTCTTCTGATTTTCAAATTTGCATTTCCATTTTGATCTGATGAAAACCATAAAGAGTCAACGGAAGAACTTTTCAAATTAATTGAAGCAGCTTGCATAGGCTCATTAAACTTTTTATCAATTATTGAAAAATGAAGAGTGATGCTGTCATTATTATTGCAATTAGTTTTGTCAATGGCAACAGTGTTCTTTAATGTGTCATCGCTGACAAAACGAAAAGTCAGAGTTTTTTTCTTTATTTTATAAATACCATTGCCTTTAATACCTCCTAAACAAGTCCAAGAAGAATAATCAAATAAACTATCATTCTTAAAAGTCAGGCAAAAACCAACAAAATCAGTCTTACTACAAAAAGTACCGTCAAACTTCATCTGTCCAAACGTTGTCAGTGGAATCAAAAACAAATATGTCAATGCCTTTTTCATAATGACTGACAACGTTTGGATTGCCATATTACTGCATTATCCACTATAGTATTTCTAAAGGCTTTATTATTTTTAAGGCTTTAAAATTAATCATTTTCAGTGGCTTATTTTAATTATTCGATTGTAAAGGTTTACAAAGGTTCACAAATGATTAAAAAACAGATGATAATTTTCAAGCTGTAAAAGTACATAAAAAAATTATTCACAATAACAATCCAATAAATAAAATGCCCACATAGCCCTGATGTTGCGCGTGTCCCTGATGGAGCGCGTTTCAAACACGTGCCCCCAAACCGTTAAATCCGCTAAATCTGCTGTAAAAATCCCCGAAAGCGCGCGTTTCAAACGCGTGCCCCCCAAAAATCCAATCCCTCCCCCAAAAACCTGCCAGCGTTTCCTTCAAACCTGGCAGCGTTTAAACCACTATCCCCATCGTCCCCCAAGTCCCCATTGTCCCCCTTTTCTATTATCTATCTTCTATTTTCTGTCCACGAGGATTTGCAATCCGAGCACCTTATTATTTTATTTTCCCAATGCTTTCTTAAAGCCTCTCACTCCTTATTTATTTATCACCCATCTTTATTTCAAGTTCCGATAGTCTTATTTTCTATTCGCAAATGCTTATTTTCCAATCACAATTTTTTAATTTCATTTTTCAAATGCTTTTTTTTCACTCACAAGTGTTTAATTTTGTTCAAACATGTCATATTAGCAGACAGCATGACATATTAGCAGACACTACTGCCATATTAGCAGACGACACATGACACATTTGCAGTCGTGCATGACATATTAGCAGTCACTACTGCCATATTAGCAGACGCTACTGCCATATTAGCAGACACGCATGACATATTAGCAGACGCGCATGTCATATTAGCAGACACCTATGCCATTTTGTCAAGCAATAAGTCAATTTTTTTCACTCTGCATGTCTTTCTGTCAGTCACTAATTTCTTATTTTCCCCCCGATAAATGGAAATTAATTATTGGAAACATATCAAAATGGAAAAAATGGAAATTGATTGAGAATAGAAATGCAGAAAGATTACAAAAGTTTCAAAAACTTTTGTAATCTGTTTGTGTCTTTAAATCAACTTGTCATTTTCAGTTAGAATTCGCTTTTTTGAAAAAGTATTAATGACAAAAGGGAATGGGAAATGTACCTTTACACAACGAAAAAAGATCCAAGCCCCAAGATCCAAAGTGGCGCCCCTTGGAATTTGGAATTTGGAATTTGGAATTTGGAACTTGGAATTTATTTCCCCTGATGGCACGCGTTTCAAACGCGTGTCCCCCCAAAAATCCAATCCCTCTCCCAAACCTGCCAGCGTTTCCCTTCAAACCTGGCAGCGTTTAAACCACCATCCCTCCATCGTCCCCCAAGTCCCCATCGTCCCCCTTTTCAATTTTCTATCTCCGCAGAACAACAAATAACTAACCACAAACCACCAAACCCTTCTTTGCGTTCTCTGCGACTTTGCGTGAAACATTAACTTTGCGCAAAATCAGAAATCAAAAATCAAAAATTAAAAAAATGTAAAATGTAAATCAGAAAAATGTAAAATGTAAAATTCTGCAGAACCTTAAACCTTAAACCTTGAACCTTGAACAAAATCTTAAATCAGAAATCAGAAAAATGCAAAATGTAAAACTCCGCGGAACCTTGAACCTTGAACAAAATCTTAAATCAGAAATCAAAAAAATGTAAAATGTAAATCAGAAAAATGTAAAATGTAAAATTCTGCGGAACCTTAAACCTTGAACTTGAAACCTTGAACTTGAAACCCCCC
>CAISZK010000361.1 GCA_903889915.1 uncultured Bacteroidota bacterium | reverse complement strand
GCGAACAAAAAAAACTCTCCAAACCCTAACGATATGCCAGAAATAAAACCAGAATTTTTGTCTTTCGGATCCACCGGCCAGTATATGCCACAGGAAGAAATGCTCGAACTTAAAAAGCACAAAAAGAGTGTAACCATTGGTGTTCCTAAGGAAATTTCGTTCCAGGAAAACAGGGTAGCTCTGGTTCCAGAGGCAGTTGGTTTGTTGTGTCAGAATGGCCATGAAGTGCTGATTGAGACTGATGCCGGAAAATGCGCTTACTTCCCCGACGGTGAATACAGCGAGAACGGCGCACAGATCGTGACAAACCCTGAAGAAGTTTACAAAGCCGATATTGTTTTGAAAGTGGCTCCCCCATCAATCAATGAAATTGATATGATGAAAAACCGGCAGACAATCATCTCGGCCATTCATTTCACAGTGCAGGACCAGGCTTATTTTAAAAGGTTGATGTCGAAAAAAATTACGGCGCTTTCTTTTGAATTTATCAAAGATAAAACGGGATCATTCCCTGTGGTACGTGCCATGAGCGAAATTGCCGGTAATACATCCATACTTATCGCCGCCGAATATCTGAGCAGTATTGTTTATGGAAGAGGTGGAATGCTTGGTGGGTTTTCAGGAATTACGCCTTCTGAAGTGGTGATACTTGGCGCCGGCACTGTTGGCGAATTTGCTGCACGTGCAGCGATGGGGCTTGGTGCAATGGTAAAGATATTCGACAACTCATTGTACAAACTGCGAAGATTACAGAATAATTTAAACACGCGCATTTTCACTTCTGTTATTCAACCAAAGGTGCTGATGAAAGCATTGAAGACCGCTGACGTTGTAATAGGGGCATTGCATGCCAACGAAGGCCGTGCACCTATTGTGGTAACTGAACAAATGGTGATAGAAATGAAAAAAGGTTCAGTGATACTTGATGTAAGTATTGACCAAGGCGGATGTATTGAGACATCGCATGTGACAAACCACACTGATCCTGTGTTTGAGAAATTCGGCGTAACTCATTATTGTGTTCCGAACATACCTTCTAAGGTGCCTCATACAGCCTCTATTGCACTAAGTAATTTCTTTGCTCCTATTCTGCTTGACCTTGGCGAAGAGGGAGGCACTGAGAACAAACTGAAAAATGATTTCGGTGTGAGGCATGGTGTATATTTATACAACGGCACACTTACAAATAAATTCATTGGTGAATATTTCGGAATGCCTTACCAGGATATCGAGTTGCTTATGGCAGCTTTTCATCAGTAAGAAAGATCCAAATTCAAAATTCAAAGGAAAAACTTAAGGATAGTAGCCAAATCAAATCCTGAATTTTCATTGAAAACTTAAAGATTAGTTCTGCTATTTTTCAACATGAAGAAGCTTTCCGCTTTTGATCACTTCACCACTCTCATTGATTATATTGTAAAAATAAATGGAGATTCCAGCACAAGGAAATGCAATCTCACAATTTGATGAAAATTCTTTGGACAGGATTTTTTGCCCCAGGGCATCGAATAATACAAGATGGTGTGTCTCCTGCGTTCCTGAAGTACTGATGTAAAAACTGCTGTTAAAAGGGTTTGGAAATATGCTGATATCTTCAGCAGTTGGCTGCAACTCATTGAATCCTGTTGTTGTGTCATAGGCTCTCGCAAAATAGAGTGTTGCAGCAGTTGCTGCCTTTGCAACCTCATAAACATAACTCGTGTCAAGGTTTATCAAGAGGTCATTGGAAGTGTGAGGAACACTTGACTCCCTGTATTCATACAATCCTGTAATGATATTTCCATTACTCTGAAATGGCATGTAATCGCTGCCATAAGCATTGGTGATCGCTGTTTTCAGGTTTGAATAGAGATGCGTCAGTGTGGCCAGAGTATCAGTAAAGGCTGCCGATGTTGCATTGTTGGAACCGGGACTTGACTGATCACTTTCACATTTGATGGTATCATTGGGAAACCCGGCAACTCCACCCACTTCGTCAATATTAAAAACAATGCGTATCTGCATATTCTGCGGACTTACAACATTGGAAACATAATGACCGCTGCCAACCATTCCTTCCTCTTCCGCACTGAAGTGAATAAATCGAATGGAATATTCCGTATTGACATTCTTAAGAAGTCGTGCAATTTCCATGATGATTGAAGTTCCGCTACCATTGTCATTGGTGCCGGTACCGGTGCGTGTGTCGTAATGGCCATCCACGATCACATATTTATTTGAATAAAGTGAACCTGTTTTAGTGATGACAATATTGTACATAGTATGTCCGCTATTCGTAAAGGTATCAAGTGAAATATTGTTATAGCCTTCCCAGGTATATTTTGAAATGATGCGGTTTTTGGTATTGTCCAGCGCCTGTGTTCCGGGTTGTTTGACGCCAAGATTCTCGAAGTTCTCCAGACTAAACAGCAATGAATCATAGGAGACATTGCTGACAATATTTTGGTAAAAAGGATTTAGAGTTTGCGCTTTCAGCATGCAGGGCATAATGAAAATAAACAATGCAAGAGTAAGAAGCTTTGTTTTCAATTGAAGGTTTTTATTATCGGTGTTTCAAATATCCTGCGAAATTAAAGAAAAAACAAACACTGTAATAGTCAGAAGTCATTGGTCAAAAGTCAATGGTCAGATGTGAAGAACTAATCACAGACAACCATCTCCTAATTGAGAGTAATCTGACTTATGACTTATGACTAATGACCAGTGACCAATGACAATTGACTATTGACTCAAATCTTCATCGGCACTTCCATCAGCAGGAATTCGCTATCAGTATCTGCCATGATTGACAATTTTTCCACATCCCAAATCCCATAACCATCACGGATGTTCAATGGTTGACCGGATATTGTGAGGTCACCACTCAGTACAAACGTATATACACCGCTGTCCTTTGATTTCAACACGTATTCCGTACTAAATCCTTTGTCGAATTTTCCAAGATGGAACCATGCATTTTGATGTATCCATACTCCCTCATCATCCGCATTAGGAGAAACTATCTGTTGAAGTTTGTTATGCCTGTCAGCAATGTTCAATGTGATCTGGCCATAACGTGGCATCACGTTTTTCTTGTTTGGAATCACCCATATCTGAAGGAATTTCACCCTCCTGTCTTTATTCTTGTTGAATTCGCTGTGAAATATCCCAGTGCCTGCACTCATCACCTGAATGTCGCCATAACGGATGACGGAGCCATTGCCCATATTGTCCAAATGCTCAAGGTCACCTTCCAAAGGAATTGAAATGATCTCCATGTTATCGTGTGGATGCGAATCGAAGCCCATTCCGGCTTCGACAGTATCGTCATTCAATACGCGCAACGCACCAAAATGAACCCTTTCAGGATCGTAATAGTTTGCAAAACTAAAAGTATGCATACTATTCAGCCACCCATGGTCGGCATGACCGCGGGTAGCTGCTTTATGAAGAACTGTGTTTTTCATCTCATTATTGTTTTAACAACTGTACTTCACAGTTGATTTTTATTTCTTCGCTTACCAGTACACCGCCTGTTTCCAATGCTGCGTTCCAGTTCAGTCCCCATTCTTTGCGGTTAATTTTTCCGTTGATGGTATATCCTGCTTTTTGATTTCCCCAGGGGTCTTTTGATGTGCCATTAAACTCCACTTCCAGTTTCACCGGTTTTGAGATACCTTTTATGGTAAGGTCACCAAGAAGATTATAATTGCTGTCGTCAATTTTTTCGACTGCTTTACCTACGAAGCTAATTTGGTTATAATTTTCCACATCAAAGAAATCGGCACTTTTCAGGTGGGTATCACGGTCAGGAGCACCGGTGTCAATTGAACCGGGGTTCATTTTAAATTCAATGTCAGAAGTGAGAAAATCATCACCATTTGTGAAGACACTTCCATCAAATTCCCTGAACACTCCTTTTACGTTTGTAATCATCAAATGCCTTGCCTTGAAAGAGATTTCACTATGTTTAGGGTCTATGCTCCATTTTGTTTTTGCTGAATTTTCCATTGTTATAAATTTTAAAAAGTTTGTGATACAAAAGTACTACCAGCAGGCAGTGCAGGGAAATGGAAAAGTTACGGGAGTTATGGTACAAACAAAGGAAATCCCAAATTCCAAATTCCAAATTCCAAATTCCAAATTCCAAGGGGAGCCACCTTGGGATTTGAGACTTGAAATTTGAGACTTGGGTTTTACCTGACGATGCTGTCTTTGAATTCCTGCATCGCCATCCCTGTGTTGCTTTTGAAAAACTTGCTGAAATGTGAAGGATCTTCAAAGCCCAGATCGAAGCCAATCTCTTTGCCATTTTTATCAGTAAAGATGAGCTTACGTTTAGCTTCAAGTATTATCCTGTTTTGAATAAAATCCTTGGCGGTAACATTTACAGAGGACCTGATGACTTCATTCAGGTAGTTTGGTGTGATGTTCAGTGCATCGGCGTACTCCTTTACCTGATGCCATTTCATATAATTCTTCTCCACAACGATCTTGAAATTTTTTACCAGCATTTTACCTACTTCCACAGACTGTGTATTCGTTCCCGAAAACAGAGAACAATGTCCGTTGCATTCGATCAGGAACAACTTTAAATAAGCGCCGATAGTTTCCAGATACATCTCTTCTCGGTTATGAAATGCCTCCAGCATGCGGTCAGCGAATGTTTTGAGAGTAGCGGTCATTGGAGCATTCAATTGCAAAGGAGGAGTCTCATCACTCGTTTGAAACAATTTCAAATTTGAAATAAAGTCGTTACGAATGCTGTTCTTTTCAAGAAATTCGGGTGTGAAAAGTATGACAAATCCCGTCGAGCCAAGGTTGGTGATTACCTGATGCACCTGCTCAGGGCTGACAAAAAAGATATCATTCGGAAGAATCGGATATTCTTTAAAATCTATGATGTGCTTTCCGGTTGCCTGAAGGGACCAGATGATGGTATAGTAATTATGCCTGTGCGGAAGGTCGGTGATACCTCCTGTCAGCAACTCAACCTCCTCAATTGTCTTTATGACAAAAGGCATGGGAGTGTCATTGTACATCAGTTCGTGACTGTTTATTTTTTCTTTCTCCGGCATGTGTTTACAACATTAAAAATAAAACGGACGGCTCATCATTCTTCGTTGCTTACAAAGTCTCCGATCTTGACAAGTTCATTCAATGTGTTCAGATTTCGTGAGGTGGCGATGACATTCAGTTTTTTCTCAAACAGGTCAATGGTCAGCTTTGTTTTTGCAGCGCCATTGGGCAGGTGCAAATAAATGGCTCTCTTTTTCAAAATATATTCATCCGGCGGAAACGATATTTTTTTGACACTTTCAGCCAATAATTTCTCCGGTTCTTTTGACAATATCGTTACGTAAAGTTTTGAAATATCTTCGTGCTCTTTGGCAAATGGATTTTGTTTGATTATGCTTTTCAGCTCTGTCAATTTAATTACAATGACAGGTATTTTCATCGTAAAGCGTTTCAGAATTTCTTCGGTGATGAGTTTTTCCAATTCAGCATTGGTCGTATCATCATGTTGAAAAATCACATTACCGCTCTGGATAAATGATCTCACTTTCTGAAAGCCCATTGCTTCGAACATTTCGCGCAGTGATTGCATTTTGATGATGTTTTTCCCTCCGACATTGATTCCCCGAAGTATTGAAATGTAGGTTTTCATTTTGTTGCTTTTGTTTTTAAAATTAAATTTTGCTAAGCATTATTTCATCGAATTACGAATTGTTTACGAATATACGAATTACGAAAACGCTCTTCGATTCGTAGTTCGCAAATTCGTATCTTTTTTCGCACTTTGATGAAATAATACGTTGAATAAATGCTGAAAGTTTCACTTACTTTGTAATTGGTCGGATCACCTTCGTTAAAACGATACCATT
>CAISZK010000360.1 GCA_903889915.1 uncultured Bacteroidota bacterium | reverse complement strand
GTGGCCTTTATGTTGTTTTCAATTACATTGGTGCAGCTAGTGAAGCAGCCCCTGCATTTCAATTCATTTTAGGCACATGGTTACCAAACTCAGAATATATTCTGGACAACAGACCACATTTTGAAATTTTAGGTGAAAAATATAAAAATGAAGATCCTGCTTCTGAAGAAGAAATCTGGATACCGATAAGGAGGTATGAAAAGAAATAAGGAAAAGGGCTGCAACCTAATTTTGATATCAGAAATCCATAAGCAATCACCAAAACTATGGTCAATGAATATCAATTTCAAAACGTTAGCAAAAACAGTCCCTCGTATATTATTATTTTTTTTTAACCCCAACAAATTTTATGGCTTTTTAAAAATTTATTTTTTTTGTGCTTTATCATTTCTAAAAAAAATATATTTACCCCCGATTTGAAACACTGATTTTTCATTTTAACAAAAAATTAAAATTTTGGATAATAAAACAAGAGAATACGAGTTACAATAATAATTTATTAAAAAAACATAGTATGCGCATTACAAGAATCAAAAAAGAAAAAGTAGTGGAAGAGAGTGCCACTGTTGATTTGTCATTGATGGATCCTATCATTGAAAAATATAAATTTTACAAAGGAAATATGATCCCACTTCTGCAACACACCCAGGAATTGTACGGATTTATTCCACGTGGCGCTTTCCTTAAACTTGAGAAAGAAACCAACCTCACTTTAAGTGACATGTATGGTGTTGCAAGTTTTTATGCACAATTCAGACTCAAGCCTGTTGGCAAACATATCATAAAAGTATGTCACGGCACTGCCTGTCATGTTCAAAATGCAAATGTGATCACTGAAGCTATACAGGAAGAACTTGGTGTAAAAGACGGAGAAACTACTGCCGATGGATTATTTACATTGGAATCTGTGGCTTGTCTGGGTTGTTGTTCACTTGCCCCTGTGATGATGATAGGTGATGAAACTTTTGGCAAACTCACTGAAAAATCAACCAGAGAAGTAATCAGGAATATGAGGGAAAAAGAAAAAGGAACACCCTGCAAAAATTAATTTGCAAAACTGAATTGATAAATCTAAAATCACAAATCTAAAATCTTAAATAAAAACATGGAAAAGGTTAAAGTCATCGTCGGGTTGGGCAGTTGCGGATTGGCGGCAGGTGCAGGAAAGGTGTATGATAAATTAAAAGCTGTTCACGATGCAAAGATCTTAGGGTTCGACCTGAAGAAAACAAGTTGCATTGGCATGTGTTACAGAGAACCGTTGGTTGAAGTAATTGACAAATCAGGTTCATATCTTTATGGCGAAGTTAACGAAGCAAAACTGGAAGAAATTCTTGAAAAGCATATTCGCAATCATGAACCTATTAAGGAATATGTTGTAAAAACGGAAATGTTTGAAACCGCTGATTCAAGTTTTTTTGAAGGACAGGTAAAAATAGCTTTGCGTAATTGCGGTTACATTGACCCGGAATCTATTGAAGAATATGAAGCACGCGAAGGTTATAAGGCCATCAAAAGTATAACTGAAAATAAACTGACTCCTCAGGATGTGATCAAAACTATACTTGATTCCGGCCTCAGAGGCAGAGGTGGAGGTGGTTTCCCTACCGGATTGAAATGGAAATTCGCCAACAACAATAAAGCAGATCAAAAATACATCATCTGCAATGCAGATGAAGGCGATCCCGGAGCTTTTATGGATCGTTCTGTGCTCGAAGGCGACCCTCATTCAGTCCTTGAAGGGATGACCATAGGTGCTTTTGCCATTGAAGCTTCTGAAGGGTGGATCTATTGCCGTGCTGAATATCCTTTAGCCATCAAACGTTTGAACATCGCTATTGAACAGGCAAGAAACAGAGGATACCTCGGAAAAGATATTTTCGGAATTCAAGGATTCAATTTTGATATCCATATTAAAGAAGGCGCAGGCGCTTTCGTTTGTGGGGAAGAAACGGCACTCATTGCTTCTATCGAAGGACAAAGAGGTATGCCCCGCAAAAGACCTCCATTTCCTGCAGAAGCAGGGCTATGGCGCAAACCGACCAATATTAATAATGTGGAAACTTTTGCAAATATTCCATGGATCGTTAATAAAGGCGCTGCAGCCTATGCCGCTTATGGTTCAGAACGCAGTAAAGGAACAAAAGTGTTTGCACTTACCGGAAAAATAAAACACGGTGGACTGGTTGAAGTTCCCATGGGAGTTACAATAAATGACATTGTTTTCAAACTTGGCGGCGGTATCACTGATGATAAAAAGTTCAAAGCTGTTCAGCTTGGAGGACCATCAGGAGGTTGTATTCCCGAACATCTTGGACATACCATAGTGGATTATGATTCAGTAAATGCCACAGGCGCCATCATGGGATCAGGCGGTATGGTGGTTATGGATGAAACTACCTGTATGGTTGACATCGCTAAATTTTTCCTTAATTTCACAAGGAAGGAATCATGTGGAAAATGCACATTCTGCCGCGTTGGCACTCAAAGAATGCTTGAGATACTTGAAAGGATCACTGAAGGAAAAGGGAAAGAAAGTGACATTGATACATTGCAGGAACTTGCATACCAGATCAAGGACAGTTCACTTTGCGGACTTGGACAGACAGCTCCCAATCCAGTATTGACCACCATCAAGTATTTCCGCAATGAATACGAAGCTCACATCAAGGACAAGAAGTGTCCGGCAAAAAATTGCAAGCCCTTACTCACTTACACCATCATTCCTGACTTATGTACTGCATGTATGCTGTGTAAGAAGGTTTGTCCTTCTAAGGCAATTGATGGAGAAAAGAAACAACCACATTTTATCAGGCAGGCTGATTGCATCAAGTGCGGCGCTTGTTTTTCAAAATGTAAATTCAAAGCAATCAATGTTGAATAATTTTAAACTGAATAAAATTTCTGAATAAGATACCAAGAAAAATATGAACGAGATCAATGTTATTATTAATGGAAAAGTTGTAAAGGGAAATAAAGGAGAAACTATTCTTTCCCTTGCCAAACGAAACGGTTTTGATATTCCTTCTTTATGCAATGATGACAGACTGGAGCCTTTTTCTTCCTGTTATGTTTGCGTGGTTGAAGTTGAAGGTATGCGTGGTTTGCAGCCGTCATGTTCCACCAAGATCACCGACGGGATGAAGGTAGAAACCCACAACAATATTATTTCTAAAGCAAGGAAAACCGCACTGGATCTGCTGTTGAGCAATCACTATGCTGATTGTCTTGGACCATGTAAACAAACATGCCCGGCCGGTGTAGATGTTCAGGGTTATATTTCTTTTATTGATAAAGGCATGTATAGCGAAGCAATCGGCCTTATAAAAGAAACTAATCCTCTGCCTGCTATTTGCGGTCGTGTTTGTGTGCGTCCTTGTGAAGTTGCCTGCAGGCGAAATCTTCTGGATGAAAAAAATGCTGTTGGTATTGATTACCTCAAGCGTTTTGCTTCTGATTATGACCTTAATTCTCCTCACAAATTCACTCCTAAAATTAAACCTGAAACAGGTAAAAAAATTGGGATAGTCGGTGCCGGACCAGCAGGTTTATCAGCTGCATTTTTCCTGAGGAAAGAAGGTCATGCTTGTGATATTTACGAAGCAAGCCCAGCTGCAGGAGGCTGGTTACGATATGGTATTCCTGAATACCGACTGCCAAATAATCTCTTACAAAAAGAGGTGGACAACATCACTGACATGGGAGTAAAAATATTTTACAATCAAAGACTGGGTGATAATATCAGTTACAAAGCTTTAAAATACAAATACGATGCAATCATTTTAGCTATTGGTTCACAAATGGGAACTTCAATAGGATGTGAAGGTGACGATGCAGAGAATGTTTTATCAGGAATTGATTTCCTGAAAAAAATGGAAATATCAGGTCAAAAATATGATTTCACAGGAAAGAAAGTCGCAGTTATTGGTGGTGGTAATACTGCTATGGACTGCTGCCGTACTTCTATGCGTTGTGGTGCAGAAAAGGTTGTTGTGATATACAGGCGTACCGAAAAAGAAATGCCAGCAAATCCTATAGAAATTCATGAATCCAAACTTGAAGGCATAGAGTATATGTTCCTAACTGCCCCTATTACAGTCAATAAAAATGATGACGGTTTGGCAAAATCAATCACATGTATTAAAATGGGACTTGGCGAACCTGATGCTTCTGGGAGAAGAAGACCGATACCTGTTGCTGGTTCAGAATTCGAAGTTGAAGTGGATTATGTTTTAGCAGCTATCGGACAAAAAACCACTGTTGATTTTATGGATGAAGTCAACAAGAGCACTGATATTGGTAAACTACAACTGAATAAATGGGGAGATATTGATGCCGATGCCGGTACACTTCAGACGGGTGTCAAACGTATATTTGCGGCAGGCGATGGAGTGACAGGACCTGCAACACTTATCCAGGCTGTTGCTCAGGCACGGGTTGCTGCACGCAGTTGTCATCAATTTTTGACAGGTGAAACAATAGTACCTGAAAAGAAAGAATTCATCAGCAAGAAGGAAAACTTTAAGGTGCAGCATAAAGATGATTATATTGGAAAATTTGCAAACCAATTGCGTGAAGAAATGCCAACAATAATACCGGAAGAAAGAAATAATTTCTTTGAAGTTGAGTTGGGTTATACTGATGAAAAAGTTGCAAGAAATGAAGCACAGCGCTGTCTCGAATGTGGTTGTTCAGCTTATTTCACCTGCGATCTGAAACGCTATTCCAACGATTATGAAGTGGAACAAACAAAATTTGCAGGAGTTTACAATGATCATGAAGTTGATTTCCGTCACCCTTTCATTGAAATTGACAACAACAAATGCATACTGTGTTCGCGTTGTATCCGCATTTGCAGAGAAGTTGTAGGCGCCAATGCTCTTGGCCTTGTTGACAGGGGTTTTGTAACTTATGTTGCACCCAGCATGGGGAATTCTCTCACTGATACTACTTGTGAATCCTGTGGACTATGCCTTTCAACCTGTCCTACCGGAGCTTTATCAGAGAATGTTGATTTCAAACCAGGCCCTGTAAAACTTGAATCAGGTAACACTATTTGTAATTACTGTTCCGTCGGTTGTTCGCTCACACGTTACCACAAGAATGGTTTTGTCATGAAAGTAACAGGCCGTAATGGAAAGATCAATAAAGACGGTAACATTTGCAGGTTTCCAAAGTTCGGTTACAAATATTTGAACGATAGATCCAGGTTATTGAAACCACTGCTAAAATCAGCCGGAAAATTTGAAGAAATAAGTTTCAACGAAGCTTTGGACATCATTGCTTACAAGATCAAAAGTGTGATGCCTGATCAGAATGCATTCTTCGCCGGAGCACGTTTGTCGAATGAAGAAATGTACCTCATTCAGAAACTGGCAAGATTTGGTGCAAAAACCAACAACATAAACAGCTTTCATTATCTTGGACGAGGTTCAGGTTATATCAGCAACACTATAGGAAATGCTCTTTTCGACACCATGGAAGGTGCAAGTAAAATTTACATTCTGGGCACTGAATTGTACAAGGATTATGCAGTTGTCGGATTTATGATCAACAACCTCAGGTATAAAAAGAACATGCCTGTTGACTTTATTACAACAGATGAAAACAGTTTAATGAAACGAAAAGCCGACAAGACGATTGTTATTAAGAGCTACTATTATTTCTTAAAAGCTGTCAATCATTATTTGCTTTCAAATGGTCTTGAAAACCGCTTATTCATCAACGATCGTTGTGACGGATTTGAAGAATATAAATCCAGATTATTGTCAAAAGATTTTAAAACACTCGCTGAACAGGCATGCAATTCGAAAGATTTTATCATCAATTTTGCAAAAGAATACAACAACAATCCCAATGCAATCATTGTATTTTCGGAAAAAGAAATATCAACCAATGCAGGACTTGAACTAACCAATCTGGCTTTGATAACAGGAAAGCTTGGTAAGACATCAAGTGGACTGATCCCTCTTAAAGAGAAAAATAATTCACATGGAATTTTTGAAATGGGAATTTGCCCGCGGTACGGTGTTGGCAAAGTTTCTATCCATGATGAAAAACTTGTCAGCAAGATGAGAACAAAATGGAATGTTGATGATCTTCCTACCAACGTTAATGAGAACATGATTTCATTGCTGGAAAACGGGATGTTTAAGAATTTATTCATTTTCGGAGAAGACCCTATTGGTTGTGCCATTAATAAAGAAAAAGTTTCACAATGGTTGTCAATAGCAGACTTCATCATGGTTCAGGATTATTTCATGACAGAGACAGCACAAAAGGCACACCTGATCCTTCCTGCATCATTTCCTATTGAAACAGGCGGAAGTTTTACAAATGCACAAAATGTAATTCAGAAATTCAAGCAACAGGTTGCACCCAAAGTTGAAAAACGCAATTATGAGCAGGTACTTGACCTTCTTGCAAAATTTGGTGACACCAATAAAAACGATGATTTCATTGATGTGATGATGGAACTTATTTCCATGCTTCCTCCTGCTGCTGAAGAAACCAATTACCGTTTTTCAAACACTGAAAAAGATAATTTCAACCGGATATTTGATTACGGGTGCGATCATCTTGTGAAGTATTTTGAGGATGATTTTCAAAATAAATTTAAGAATTAATAGAATTTGAAAACAAATTTGGTTTTTTCAATCCAAATTTATTCATATATTTGTCAACCTAAACATAATTAAAATGAATCCAATAAATTTTATTTCATTAAAAGTAAAATGTCCTGTATGCAACAAATCCCTCATGGACAATGAACAAAAAGTGGATAATGAACCTAGTATTAAATTAGCGATCAAATCCGGAGGTAAAGAAGGGACTATCAGGTTAAGCTCAGTTTATGGAAGTTTTAATTACCTGACAGATCTTGAAGTGCCCGACCAGGAGATCACAAGTTTCTTTTGCCCTCAATGCAGAGAAGAATTAGAGTCGGTAGAATTATGTAATTCATGTCAGGCACCAATAGTTTCTCTGATCCTTGATCTTGGTGGTAAGGTGAGTTTTTGTACACGGAAAGGATGCCAGGATCACAATGTGGGATTTGAAGATTTAACTGTAGCACTTAATAAATTATATCAGGAATATGGAGAACATGCGGACATTCATAAACTGAAGGTCACCAAGGACGAAATTTACACACCTATAAGAACCAAGGCTAAAAGTGAAGCTGATGACAATAAAGAAATAATTGAAAGTGGCTCATTTCTTCAGACCTATTGTCCATACTGCAAAAAATCATTAATAGTTGATGGAATGATGAAGCTGAAAATCCTGAATGAAAAAAATGAAGAAGGTGTTTTTATGCTTGCTCCTTATTTAAATGTCTTCACTTCGAAATCAACAATTGTTTTACCGGAAGAAAAGGAAGTAAGCGATATCCGGTGTTGCCATTGTGATACAAGTTTAAAAGTTCCTGAAAAAAAATGCGAGAAATGTGGTACCACGATTGCTAAAATTATTGTGGGTGCCAGAACCAAAATGATTGATTTTTATATTTGCAGCCGCAAAGGATGTACATGGCATGGATTAAATAAAGCTGACCTTGAAAATATCCGACTCGAGGATAGTCTGGAATGGTAATGTCATTTATTTTCGTTAATTTTGTATTGACAAATATTAATGTCCTAAATTGTTAAATTATGTTTCAAATTATCAGAAAGCAGGAAATGGCCAAAGGAACGATTATTCGTTTCGATATTGATGCTCCAAAGATCGCAAAGAAGATCAAGGCAGGCCAATTTGTGATTCTCAGGGTAAATGAAACCGGAGAACGCATTCCCCTTACAGTTGCCGATGTTGATGAATTCGGCGGAATCATTTCTGTCATCTTCCAGGTGGTAGGAAAAACAACAGCGCTTATGCGTTCTTTGAAAGAAGGGGATACAATCAAGGATGTTGTTGGCCCCCTGGGCAGACCTGCTGAAGTGCACAAAGTGGGAACCGTCATCATGGTTGGTGGTGGAACAGGTGTCGCTATTTTATATCATGTTGCAAAAGCATTTAAAAATGCAGGCAACACAGTGATAAGTATTATCGGTGCCAGAGATAAAGATATGCTTATTCTCGAAAATGAAATGGAAGCCATCAGTGATGAACTCGTTGTTACAACTGATGATGGCAGCCATGGAATGAGAGGATTTGTTTCGCAGCCCCTTGAAAAATATCTTGGTGAAAGAGCTGATGTCAAGTTAGTATATGCTATCGGCCCAATCATTATGATGAAAAATATTTGCAAACTCACTCAGAAATTCAATGTGCCAACTATGGTTAGCCTCAACCCTGTTATGATTGATGGAACAGGGATGTGCGGAGGATGCCGTGTTAAAGTTGGTGGGAAGACCCAGTTCTGTTGTGTTGATGGTCCAGACTTTGACGGACATCAGGTTGATTATGATGAACTGGAAAAGAGAAATTCTCTCTACCTGAAAGACGAAAAAACTTCTTTATTATTTTCAATCAGATAATCTAAAGTTATGATGGAACAAGATGTAAAATATCTAAAGTTTAAGACCTACTTAAACGCTTATTGCCCGCATTGCCATGAGAGTTTTAATTTTGAAAGAAAGGAATTAAAACAAGTCATTTTTAATGCCAAATTCAAAGGTGAAGATATTGATGTAAAACTCAGTCCTTACCTTGACGTATTTGAATCTGAAACTACTGTTCCCATTGAAGAAGGCGAGGTTCTCGAGGATTTGATTTGCCCTCATTGCAAAGCCAGTCTTCTTGATAAGAATGTACATTGTACAGAATGTGGATCGCCTGCAGGTGAAGTTATCATTTCCGCTCTTTCCAAACTTATACCATTTTACATTTGCCTGAAAAAAGGCTGTGTATGGCATGGACTTTCAAAAGCAGATGAAAGAAGGATAAAGCTGAAAATTCCACGGCAGATAATGCCAGAGCAGGATCAAACCCTCAGGATTCAAAACCATCAGGAAGTTCCTTACGGTTTTACTACTGAACTTGCCTCACTTGAAGCAGGCAGGTGTTTGCAATGCAAGAAACCTCTCTGTGTTTTGGGATGCCCCGTAAATGTTGACATTCCCGGATTCATCAAACTGATGCGTGAAGATGATTTCGATGGCGCTGCCAAGAAAATTAAAGAATCAAATGTTCTTCCTGCTATTTGTGGAAGAGTTTGTCCGCAGGAAAGCCAGTGTGAAAATAAATGTGTCCTTGGCTTTAAAGAAAAACCTGTTGCTATCGGTCGTCTGGAAAGATTCGTTGCTGACTTTGAACGTAAGATGGAACTTGTGAAATTGCCTGTCATTAAAAACAAGGTCAATAAACGTATTGCTGTTGTTGGTTCCGGTCCGGGTGGATTAACTGTTGCTGCAGATATGGCACTACGTGGTTATTCAGTTACTGTTTATGAAGCGCTGCATGAGTTAGGCGGTGTATTGACTTATGGTATTCCTGAGTTCAGACTTCCGAAGTCAATTGTTCAGTTTGAAATAAATTATTTGAAAGAACTTGGTGTGCGTTTCGAGATCAACCATGTTATCGGAACATTACTTACTATTGAAGAATTACTTCAGAATTTCCATGCAATATATGTTGGCGTTGGCGCAGGCTTGCCACAATTCATGAATATTGGTGGTGAAAGTCTTGGAAATGTTTTTTCATCAAATGAATATTTGACCCGTATGAATCTGATGAAAGCTTATCGTTTCCCTGAATACGACACTCCGATGCCACGAGGCAATAAAGTAGTGGTTGTCGGAGGTGGAAACGTTGCTATGGACTGCGCTCGTACTGCAATCAGAACAGGTTCAAATGAAGTCTATATAGTTTACCGTCGTTCACGCCAGGAACTGCCTGCGCGTTCTGAAGAAGTTCACCATGCAGAAGAAGAAGGCATCAAATTCAGACTGCTTACCAATCCTATAAAATACCTGGGAACAGACTACAATACTGTAAAAGGAGTTGAATGTATCCGCATGGAACTTGGAGAACCTGATGATTCAGGAAGAAGAAGACCTGTGCCGGTTCAGGATTCCAATTATGTAATAGATTGCGACCTTGCTGTTGTTGCTATCGGCACAAGCCCGAATCCTATTTTATTCAATACTACACCAAACCTGAAACGAAACAAATGGGGATACATTGAAGTGAATGAGGAAACGATGGAAACTTCAATACCTAATGTTTATGCAGGAGGTGATATTGTTACCGGATCGGCAACGGTGATCCTTGCAATGGGAGCAGGAAGAGTGGCTGCAAATGCAATGCACCAGCGACTTTCAGCATCTTAAGTTAATAAGTGACAAAAAAACAATTAAACA
This sequence comes from uncultured Bacteroidota bacterium, assembly GCA_903889915.1. Classification (GTDB taxonomy): domain Bacteria; phylum Bacteroidota; class Bacteroidia; order Bacteroidales; family CG2-30-32-10; genus CAISZK01. Next base: position 7,221 of record CAISZK010000360.1, on the reverse strand, counting down.
ATTCAGTAATTAAACAAAAAATATTATGAGAGAATTTAATTCAATAAATGATATCCTTGACTTTGCAATAGGACAGGAACAGGAAGCTGTTGATTTTTATACCAAACTCGCTTTTAAATTATCAGATAACCCTGCAATGTGCGAAGTTTTCGAAGAATTTGCCGGTGAAGAAATGGGACACAAGAAGAAGCTGGAGGATATCAAGCAAAAAGGAACCTATGAAGTTTCATCAGAGAAGATCATGGATCTTAAAATTGCTGACTTCACAGTGACTTCTGCCCCTGATTCAAATATGACTTATCAGGATGCGCTGACCCTGGCAATGAATAAAGAAAAATCTGCATTCAGATTATATTCAAACTTATCAGAGAAAGCACCAACCTCCGACCTGAAATCAATTTTTCTGATGCTTGCACAGGAAGAAGCCAAACACAAACTTCGCTTTGAAGTTGAGTATGACGAATTCGTTTTGAAGGAAAACTAGCCACTGAAAAGTTCAAAGTTTAAAGTTCAAAGTTTAAGGTTTGTTTAAGGTTCATTTTTACCTTATATCTTAATTCATTTTGCTTTATTTATAATAACCTTATACCTTTGCACAACTTCGTTTTGTAGTTTGTCGGTTTGTGCATTTCAATTTATTTGTTTTCAATTTTGGTAAATTGATGGCTGTAGTTTTGATCAAATTCCAGACAAACTAATGAGCCAGTACAATAATCTTCTGAATAAAAGAGGCGCTTAACTAATAATTAAATTGAAACCTGAATGGCTGACAGGAAAAAGGTAATAGTTGTAGGAGGTGGATTTGCCGGAATTCATTTGGTCAGAAAACTTGACAAACGATTGTTTGATGTTCTTCTCATTGATAAGATCAATCACCACCAATTTCAACCTTTATTTTACCAGGTTGCCACTTCTCAGATCGAACCTTCCAGCATTTCGTTTCCCCTGAGAAACATTTTTAAAAGGAAAAAAAATGTTCAGATACGGCTTGCTGATGTGCTAAGCGTTGACCGCAGCAACAAAAAAATAAACACAAGCATTGGTGAATTCAGTTATGATTTTTTGGTTATTGCGATAGGGTGCAAAACCAATTTTTTTGGTAATGAAAACCTCGGCAAATATTGCTTTACTTTAAAGTCAACATACGAGGCTATCAGGATACGCAACCACATCCTGCAAACTTTTGAAGATATTATTTCAGCCGGCGAAGTAGAAAAACAAAGTCAGTTAAATCTTTGTATAGTGGGCGCAGGCGCAACAGGTGTTGAACTTGCCGGCGCTTTTGCCGAAATTAAAAAGAATATTCTGCCTAAGGATTATTATGGCATTGATTTTTCAAAATTCAGGATCATCCTGATCGAAGGCAGTAAAGATACCCTGAACAATATGAGCAGTACAGCAAGAACTGCTTCGAAAAAATATCTTCAAAAAATGGGTGTTACCATCCGCACTGAAACCCTGGTCAAAGATTATGACGGAGAGATCCTGACTCTAAACAACGGTGAGGAGATAAAAACCAAAACTGTGATCTGGGCAGCGGGTGTTGCCGGCAACAAGATTGAGGGGCTTCCTCAAAACTGCATTACGGGCGGCAACAGAATTAAAGTTGACAGGGCCAATAAAGTTTTTGAATGCGAAAGTATTTTTGCAGTGGGTGATGTTTCCAATATGGAAACTCCTAAATATCCTAAAGGACATCCACAGGTGGCCAATGTTGCCATTAACCAGGCTAACCTGCTTGCAAAAAATCTGAAACATTTGGTAAAGGGATTGCCATTGGGTGAATTTGAATACAGGGACCTCGGCTCCATGGCAACTGTTGGCAGCAACAAAGCCGTGGCTGATTTTCCAATCATTCATTTTAAAGGTTATTTTGCGTGGCTGATTTGGATGTTCCTTCACCTGATGCTGATACTAAGTGTAAGAAACAAACTGATAATTTTTATTGACTGGGCCTGGGCTTATGTTACGAAGGATTCCTCCCTGCGTTTGATATTGAAAGAGGATAAAAAGAATTAGTGATTTTTTTGATGAAAGTAATATTAATTGCAGCTTTACTGAAAAATTAGTTTAAATTTGTTTCCTCTAAGAAACAAATTCATTTTAATAATGATGGATTTGCGTAAGTAAGTTTCAACATAATTAATTTAGATCCAAACTAAAACCCCTATTATGAAAAAAACAATCATTACCCTTTTAAGCTTCGTGCTGCTCATTGTCATCCAAATTCAGGCACAGGTGCCGCAGGCATTCAATTACCAGGCAGTAGCCCGCAATGCATCGGGCAATCTTTTAACCAATCAGCCTGTGGGCGTCAGGCTTTCTATTTTGCAAGGCTCATCAACGGGCGCTGCAATCTATGTGGAAACTCAAACGCCCACTACAAATCAGTTTGGCTTGTTCACACTTTCAATCGGAACAGGAACCGCGGTAACAGGAACCTTCAACACCATACCATGGAGTGGCGGCCTTTTCTGGCTGAAAGTGGAATTGGATCCAACAGGTGGTTCTTCATATTCGGATATGGGTTCATCCCAATTGCTCACAGTTCCATTTGCCATGTATGCTGCAAATTCAGGGACATCCGGTAACACAGGCCCGACAGGTGCGACAGGCCTTGCAGGTGCTGATGGTGCTACAGGACCTACAGGTGCTGCAGGTATTACAGGACCTACAGGTTTGAATGGATCAAATGGTGCAACGGGTGCCACCGGACCTACGGGATTAACCGGTGCAGCAGGTTCGACAGGAATAACGGGCGCTACAGGGCCATCAGGAATTGCAGGTTCAACAGGTCCGACCGGATCAACAGGCACTGCAGGCAGCAATGGTGTAACAGGACCAACCGGCCCAACAGGAACAGGTATGGGACCCACTGGTCCAACAGGTCCGACCGGAGCAACTGGTACAGCAGGTAGCAATGGTATAACAGGACCAACAGGATTGACTGGTTCAGCAGGAGCAACCGGAGCAACCGGTACAGCAGGCACAGCAGGAGCTACAGGGCCAACCGGATTAACTGGCGCTGCAGGTGCTACAGGACCAACCGGATTAAATGGCACAGCTGGAGTAACAGGTGCAACAGGCGCCACAGGCGCAACTGGTCCTGGCTCTGTAAACGGAACAATCAATTATGTTTCTAAGTTTACTGCTGCCACTACTCTTGGAAATTCTGAAATATTCGATAATGGAAGTCATGTAGGAATAGGCACCGCCACACCTTTAGCCCGTCTTCATGTTGCAGATAGCAGCGTGGTATTTACGGCGACAGGAATTATTCCAGGAACTCCGGGAGCAGTACCTGTTAGTGGTGCAGGCAGAAGAATGATGTGGTATGCAGATAAAGCTGCTTTCAGAGCAGGTTATGTTGACGGCACACAATGGAATAAAGATAGCATAGGTAGTTATTCAGTTGCTATGGGATTTTTAACAAAGGCAAAAGGAAATTATGGTGCTACTGCTTTGGGATATTCTACTACTGCAAGCGGTTTTGAGGGCGCCACTGCTTTGGGGCAAGCAACTACAGCAAGCGGATCATATGGCGCTACTGCTTTAGGACAAGGTACAAAAGCCAGCGGAGACTTTGGAGCTACTGCGATAGGAGATGGCAGTATCGCAAGTGGATATGCAGGCGCTACTGCTTTGGGTGAATATACAACTGCAAATGGGAGTTATGGAGCTACTGCTTTAGGGGATTATGCAACTGCAAGCGGTAATAGTTCATTTGCAGCCAATAAATTTACTACAGCGAATTCTTTAGCTGAAACAGTTATCGGGCAATATAACGATACAACTACAACGCCAAATAAAACCTCATGGGTAACAACCGATCGTCTTTTTGAAATAGGCAATGGCACTGCAAATAATGCCAGACACAATGCCATTACAGTTTTAAAAAATGGAAATACAGGCATTGGTACAACCACTCCTTTAGCACGCCTTCATGTTGCCGATAGCAGTGTAGTATTTACTGCCACCGGCATTGTTCCCGGTTTAGCTGGTGCAGTGCCTGTTAGCGGAGCTGGCAGAAGAATGATGTGGTATGCTGACAAAGCAGCTTTCAGGGCAGGTTATGTTGACGGCACACAATGGAATAAAGACAGTATTGGAATTTATTCGTTCGCTGCCGGAATTTGTACAAAAGCAAAAGGTACAGGTGGCGCTACTGCATTGGGAAATTCAACATCAGCAAGTGGAGTTGGCGGTGCAACTGCATTAGGGTATATGGCAACAGCGAGTGGATCTTATGGTGCTATTGCGGCGGGATATATGTCAACAGCAAGCGGTGCTTATGCTTCAACGGCTTTTGGAGAAAATACAATAGCAAATGGGGGTGATGGATCAACAGCTTTAGGAGCATATACAACAGCAAGCGGAAGGGCTTCTTTGTCAGCAAATTTGCGTACTGTAGCTAATTCTTATGCTGAAGCTGTTTTTGGAATATTTAACGATACTGCTACTACGCCAAATAAAACATCATGGGTAAGCACCGACCGTCTTTTTGAAATAGGCAATGGAACTACTTTTAATGCAAGGAGCAATGCACTTACTATCTTGAAAAATGGCAAAATAGGTATTGGAACTACTTCACCAAATCCTTCAACATTATTTCATGTTAATGCACACAGTAAATATGCCGGGTACTTTACTTCGGATTCTGCTGCTGCCTCCATCAATGTTATTCATGCTGAATATACCGGAGCTGCGGCTGATGCAAGGGCTGTATATGGCAAATCTGCTCCTGCCGATTATTACGGATATGGGGGTGAATTTGAAGGAGGATATATTGGTGCTTATGGTCATGTAGCGTCATTAGGATCTAGTTATTATATCGGGCTTAAAGGCGAGGCTACAGGCGGCACGGGGAAAAACTATGGTTTATATGCTAATGCTACAGGAAATTCCAGCCTAACTAATTATGGGATATGGGCTACTGCTTCCGGAGGCCCCTTAAACTATGCCGCTTATTTTGATGCAGGGAATGTTGTCGTGAATAGCGGCAATATGGGTGTTGGAACTTCTACTCCTGCAACTAAATTAGAAGTGGTTGGGAACATCAGGCAAACATCATATAGCTACACTATTACTGTTCCTGCCAATGGCACAAATTTTTACCATTGGGTACACAATCTTGGTTATCAGCCAATCATTATGATGGTAAAAGATCAGACAGGCGGAGGCTTTATGGAATATGTAGAGATGAGCTATCAACACGACAGCAATAACCAGCTTACTTTATATTTTTCAAATAGAAATACAACAAATCCAGCAACAGGAACGATTCGCTGGATAGTGGTATATTAGTAAATGCAACAAATCCTACCGGCTACTTCGCCCACCCGGATTTTTTTATTGATTTGATAAAAAAAAGCAGGAGAAAAACACTCCTGCTTTTTTAATGGTTATGAATATGCCAATTGTACATTGTGTTCAAAGGCAACTATAACTTTAATAACTATTATAGGGAATAAAAAATAAAACTCTACTCTCTGAAACCCCTCAATGTTACATCCATTTTGTTTGTTTCAAATTCGGTAATATTGACTTTTACACTATTTTTGTCATAATCATGGGCGGTAACATCAAGAAAAGATTTTCCGGGATGAATGCGTACAAATTTATAGGCTCCATTAGTTCCGGTTTTTTTCTTTTTCTTTGTGCCACGTAAAGTGACCAATGCGTTTTCAACAGGTTCTCCATCGCTGTTTTTGATAATGCCTGAAAGTATGGTCATTTTGCGATGGCCGATATTCACGATCTTTCTTGAAACGTGGTATTCATTATAAAAATCGCTGTTGGTTAATTTATACTGTTCGATCAGGGAATCCATGACATCCTTGTTGAAAGTACGTGTTTCGGACAAAACATTGACAATTGATTTGGTGGCAGCCACTGAAACAGCTTTTTGGCTTCGGGGTTTGCCAATCATTCCTGAAAAAGTATTAATTGAATCTTGAAACCCGGCAATCGTAGCGGAGTTGGCTCCATATTCGAGCAAGTTATCAATAAGAGGGAAAATTGAGTTATAAATACTTTTGCCAACAGCAAGGGCATCAACATCCTTAAATTTATTAAATTCAGAACGGGAATATTTCAATGATTGTTTTAAAGTTAAATTGTTGATATTTGTTGCGTAAGCAGTGCCTGCAAAAATATGTTCAAACGCGAGATTTGTCATTGAGAATCTTGCCTGCGTTTTGGTTTGAGTAATTGGCTTGGTTTTGGCTTTTTGCGCCATATCAAATGCATTGAGTGAATCAACTTTACTTTTAAAAGTATTGAAAGCCTCTGTAACAACCGAGTTGCCATCCCATATTGAAATATATTTTTTGAGGATAATCAATTCGGCATTGAGCATGTTCAATTCATTTGTCTGATCTAATTCCATAATTGATGATTTTAGATGTTAAACAATTTATGTTGATTGTGTTCCTGTAGGTAAAAATGATGCCTGAAGTCATTGGGGCGTTCCTAGCGAATATACCGGAAGTAAATGCAGAGGATGGTGATTTAATTTCGGAGATGCCGGGAATGATTGCAACGAAGCGGGACTTAATTTCGGAAGTCCGGGAGACGATTTCGAAGATGGTGGACATAATTTCGGAAATGGTGGAAATGATCGCAGGGAAGCTGGACTTAATTTCGGAAGTCCGGGAGACGTTTTCGAAGATGGTGGACATAATTTCGGAAATGACGGAAACGATTTCGATGAGGGTGGATTTAATTCTGGAAACCAAGGAAGTAATTGCTGTAAAGTCAGGTTTGCATGAAGGAAAAAGAGCGCTCAATGCAATAATTTGATTACGCATTGGTGAATGGTCACTGGTATTTGCAGATGCTTTGAAATGCATTGCTTTGAGATTAAGTTCAGAAATATTGAGAAGCAAAATTAAAGAACATTTTGAAAAATTAAAAGAGAAAAAGTGAACAAAAGGTTAACAATTGAAAGGAAAATTTTATTGAGTATCCGTTATTGTACCAGTTTAATTAATTTGATTAATTTTTTTTTGTGCTGGAAAGAAAGACCTTATTACCTCAGTAACATTATAATGTACCAGAGAACTCAACCTTATTATCTTATTAATTTGCGATAAGGTAATAAGGTTAAAGTTTCGCTATATCAGCGTTTTTACTAAGGTAATAAGGTTGCCCAATCCAATTATCATTAAGGTTGTTTTTGACATTGAAAACTTATTCTTATTGAAAACAAAATTTACTGCC
>CAISZK010000359.1 GCA_903889915.1 uncultured Bacteroidota bacterium | reverse complement strand
GCCCAAATGAAAAGAAAGTCAACTTTACCGGGGTACTAAAACCCGGTTATTATCAACCAATATCTTAATAAGTTGATCATGTGCCATGAGTTTCTAAACATGAACCGAGAAGGGTTCTCAAAATCAAAAATCAGCCAATATCTGGTTGTCAACCGCCGCACGGTGAACCGTATTTTGTCGATGGATGAGATGCAGTTTGAAGCGTTTCTTGAGTCACTATCCCAAAGAACTAAGGAATAATCCGTTTATGAAGATTGGGTGAAAGCCAAACTTGAGATGTACCAGGAAACCTCTGCCGCTCAAATGCACGACTGGTTAATGGAGCATTTTCCAAATTTCCCCGGGGTAACAGCCAAAACAGTTTACAACTTCGTGATGTGGGTTCGCCAGAAACATCATCTGCCACAAACCAGGCCAATACGTGAATACAATGCAGTTGAAGAACTTCCATACGGGTTACAGGCTCAGGTAGACTTTGGACAATACAACATGCGTGACGGGTTGGCTAAGCGGGTAAAAGTCTGGTTCTTTGCCATGTCGCTGTCCCGTTCACGGTATAAATATATTTTCTTCTCAGATATACCCTTTACCAGCCATACGGCTATTGTGGCACACGAGAAGGCATTTTCATTCTTTAATGGAATCCCGGATCAGATTGTTTATGACCAGGACAAACTGTTTCTCACAGACGAAAACAGGGGTGATCTGTTACTGACAAGTGCATTTAAGGATTACTGCAGGGAGCGTAAGGTTAGATATTATTCTTCGTTGATGAAAGGCAAGTCCTCGCTCTGCAATAATTCTAAAAAAGGTTTCAAATTTGTGATTTTGCAGTTTTTAATTCTTGCTCCTTTTCGTAGTCAAGTTGCAATATAATGCTGTCTTCTATGGCAACCACAAACATTGTCGCAGGCTGTTGAAAAATATAGCTGTTATAATCGGTAATCCACCAATCTTCAATTGCAAAACTTATCGTGTGGTCTTGTCCCTCGTCTGCCACGACATAAGCACGAAAAGCCCCTTTAAAGACGTAATTCCTATGCTTTGCTGTAAAATTTGGTTGAACAATAAATTGTCGTTTTTTAATTTTCACTTCTTTGAAGCAAGAACTAAAAAGTTCCTTTTCTTCTTCTGTCAGTTTTACAAACTTGTCAATGTTAGAGGTTATTTTGTTTGTCATTTAGTCAACTGTTGATGTTTTTCATTGTTATTAATAGTTTGATATATAACGTTTTGCAGTTACAATAAGTTAGCGATTTCGAAGCACGTTATTGTCTGCCACCACTGTACTTGATACGAAGAACAAAGCTTCATTTGACCACTGAACCGCCAATTTCTTGTAGGTGCTGTTAGCGGTAGTTTTATATATCGTCATTGATATCAACTTAAAATAGTTTGTACTTGTTTTTTTAACTCTGGTAAAACTTTTTGTCCGAACCATTCATTTTTTGCTTGCCAAATATTGTTTCTTGGTGAAGGATGTGGTAACGGAAAGTAATTAGGTAAATAGGTCTTGTAATGGTGAACAGTTTCGGTCAGGGTGCTTTTTGCTTTGTCGCCTAAATAATAGTTTTGAGCATATTGTCCAATAAGTAAAACGAGTTTTGCGGCAGACATTAACGTCAATAATTTATCGTGCCACAATGGTGCACATTCGGGTCGTGGTGGCAAGTCCCCAGTTTTGCCAGTGCCAGGATAACAAAACCCCATTGGCATTAAAGCAATAATATCGGCATTATAAAATATTGATTTGTCGATACCTAACCAGTTTCGTAAATTGTCTCCGCTTTTGTCGTTCCAAGGAATTCCTGTATTATGAACTTTTCGACCCGGTGCTTGTCCAATGATAATAATTTTACTATTTGAACTTGCTGCTAAAATAGGATTGACACCATCTTTAAGATAATGTACACACTCTTTACAATTTCTTATTTGTCTTAGAAGTTTATCCATTGTTCTATTTTTCAAAATTACCGTCAACGGTTTGCAGATCGGTGAAGGCGGGGCTTTTTAGCATTAAAGTTCCTTCGGAGTGCACTACACTTATAAGAAAAACTGTCATGCAAAGCATTGAACCCTAGCTTTTGCCAATGTGCTGTTAGCGGCAGTTTTTTTTCGTTTCATTCTAAGTCAAATATTCAGCATCCGAATTGTTATTTCGATTGTTTATGTAGAATCCTAAGTATACGGTTATATACAACCTCCAATGTCGTCCAAGAGTTTCCACCGCTTGTATTCACGAACATAATGACTATTGTATCAATATCCTTGTAATATCGTGCAATACTCGAATACCCAGGCAACAAACCAGTATGTTCGTACACATAGATGGAGGAATAAATAGCCTGTTCATCATCATTTAATAATGAGCCATCATTTAATGCTCTCAAAAAGATTCCGACATCTTGTGCAGTCGCAACCATTGAACCTCCGGGGCAAACATAATTCTGCGTTTTTAAATCTCCATCAAATCCAATGTAATAGCCGCTGACCACCCCTCTTGAGTCCGCCTCGTTGAGCAAACCATATGTATGTGTTAAACGATGAGTATCCAAGATTTCTTTTTTTATATATTGTTGATGGCTGTAGCCCAATATTTTATCGAGAATATTACCAATCAACAGGTAGTTTGTATTGGAATAGCAATAACGACTGTCTGGCTTAAAATCAGCAGGTTTATCTAATACTAACTTTAGAAACTCATTGGAGCTTGTCGGCAAATTAGACCAAGGTAATTTAGGGTCATCAATGAAATCGGGAATGCCACTTCGATGTTGAAGCATCATTCTCAGTGTAATTTGATTTGCATTTTCAATTCTTCCAGTCAATTCGGGCAAATAATAAGCAAGAGTTTTATCCAAAGACAAACTTTTGTTAATAATCAATTTAGTGGCAGCAACGACAAGATACAATTTGCTGATACTGGCAATTTTAAACAATGCTTGTGGATTTGCTGGGATTTTGTTCTCCCGGTTTTTCCAGCCAGAAGAATAAAATTCAGGCTCTCTACCTTTTTTATCTATATAAACAATAATACCGTCAAGATGATGATTAACTGCATTGTCAACTTGTTCCTGAACAGAATCGGGTAATGGTGCTGCCCATACCCATAAAGCGTCCCAAGGTGCAAATGCCACCGTGCAGATTATCGCTACGATGGGTATAATTATTTTAAGTAGTCGTTTTGTAAGTTTCATTTATTGAATTTGCGATGAACTCTCACTCTCAAATTACTACTATACTCTGCTACCAATCGTACTTTTTATCTTATTAATTGATAATCACCAATTAATAATTTTGGAGACAAGTTTAGTTTTTGAGTTAAATTTCGTATCATCTCCACTGTTAGTTTTCTCTTGCGGTTAAGAATCTCCGATACTCTACTTTTACCACCAATTGCATCAACTAAATCAAGTTGCTTTAATTGCATCTCTTCCATTCTAATCTTAATTGCCTCAATTGGGTCAGGCTCATCAATTGGATAATGTTTTTTTTCGTATTCATCAAGCATTAATCCCAGGATATCAGCTTCGTCGCTATCAGGTGTCCCAATCTCCGCATCAAAAATTAACTCAAGACGTTGTAATGTTATTCTATAATCCAATTCTGTCCTTATCGGTTTAATGTTCATAATCATACATTTAAAATTGTGTTTGCATCAATTTTATCATAATCACTGTGCGTTCCTATGAACCGAACAAAAATCCATTGTTTCTCAAAGTTAAACTTTACTACCATTCTGTAAGAGTTACCTTTTATATTGAAAACAATTCGACGGTCTTTCAATATACTCGCGTTTATATAAGTCTGTTTAACAGCATTGGGTGTCCTCCAATCAGAATTCATGGCTGTGTCGTACCAGGTCTTCAAATACTGCTCAGTATCAGGGTGTTTCTCCCAATACTCTTTCAGTGTACTTTTTGCAAAGATTCTCTCCATTCAAATACTCTTATCAATGCAAAAATAGAAACAAATTCGCAATTCGGGAACTTTTATACGGAAAACTTTTTTTGTGTGGTTGGTAACGTTCCACGGCTACCCGCAGGCAGGAGTTATTATACTAATTTCCTTTATTGCAATATTTTAAACTTTTTAATTTCTTTTATGGCGGGCAATAGAACCCTAATGCGGGTAGGTGATGTTGTGGCGCGTAATTAACCTGTTATAAGAATGTCAGACCGATTTTCTTATTAAGTCCTTTCTCGAAAATCCTAATCAGTGTTGAAAGTTGAATATTACCTTTTGCATTTTCAATTTTAGAAATGTAGCTTTTTTTAGTGCCTGCTTTTATTGCAAGTTGTTCTTGTGTCATGTTCGCAGTTTTTCTTGCTTCTTTAAGCATTTCACTCACAATGAACATTTGAGCACCTTCTTCATATTCATTTCGGCTGTCGGATCCAATTTTGCCGTGCTCTTTTTCAATTAGTTCATCAAATGTCTTGATTTCTTTATAATCTGTCATGTCTTCGTTTTTTTAGTTCAAAATACTCTTTCATTAACCTCATTGCCTTTTCAATTTCATTCTTTGGTGTTTTTTGAGTCTTTTTTTGAAAACCATTAAAGAGAATAATCAATTTTCCCTCGTCAAAACAACAGAAAATCCTATAAATATTTGACTGGTATTCAATTCTGACTTCAAAAAGTCCATCATATCCAGTCATTGGGGAGAGAAATTTCTCAGGAACTCTGTCAACCTGCTTAATTAACTCTAAAACATACTTGACCTTTTCTTGAACCTTCAAATCGAGCTCTTTATAGAAGTCGATGAAGTAGTCTCCGTGAAATATTATCTGTCTGGCCATTTGCAGAATGTTATCTCCAAAGATAACATTATTTTGTCAGATTATAAGCTGCTCAGCAAAAATTCTCGAGATGCTGATCTTCTTTATTATGCGCCATAACGGAACGCAATATGGCCAGAAAGGGAGTGCGGTGCTGGTATCTGTCCGCCCGCACAACACTTAATGCGAGTGATGAACTTCCCTAACCGATGAAACCCTTTTTGGCTTTGTGTGCGCCCTGCATAAGCAGCGCGCACTCGTTGTAAGCTCTTGAAAAACTTCGAAAATACAAATTTTTAGGTACAAAAGTGATTTTACGGCGAGTGTATTTTTCCAGAGGGTGAAACGAAGTTCACGAATACCTTAATCAATAGATATTCATATTCGTAAAGTCCCT
>CAISZK010000358.1 GCA_903889915.1 uncultured Bacteroidota bacterium | reverse complement strand
TTCACCGCAATCCGAAAAACATTAAATATTACAGGCGCTTCCGCTAAATGTGCCTTGTGTTCTTCATTACCAGCTCTCAGATCATCTTTTAAAATTGGATACTGATCGCTTCGATATGAATTTTTCACTTTAATTTTATAGTCAAATTGTAGCTACTCAAGCATAATAAACATTAAATCTTATGAAATCAAAAATGAAAAAGAGTAAAGAAACACCAAAGAAAAGCATTGCTGTTGCAACTTCAAAGGATGTCTGCAATGAAGCAGTTCAAACTGAAGTTAAGGGACCTTCTCAAAAATTGTTGAAATTGCTGAAAAATCCACGGCGTATAGCATTTATTGAGAGCCGCAACAAGACCCTTATTGTGGTATATGCCAACAAACGCATTGACAATTGCCAGGCCACCATGACAGAAGCGAGAAAACATTTGCCCCGCAAATTGTGGATGAATTCTGACCGTGGATATTCCATCAATTTTGCCCATGTCAAAAGGTTTTCTGTGAATGGCAAAGGTCTCGTTGTGAGCTTTTATGGTATAGATGAGGTAGCTTTTGTTACTCAAAGCATGAACCAAATTTTCAGGGATTTTGCCGAAGGCAGGGTAAGAATCAAAGAGATAGATGAAATAAAAATCAAACTCACACCCACTTTTAGATCAGGAATTTTTTTTTCTATTATTTTGCTGCCGCTATGATGATCAAAAACAGGACAAGGATTTTCAGGGTTGTTGTCCGGTTCAGATTGCAGTGATCTCAAAACAGGCGTTCTTTTTTTAATGTGATCCGGGGTTGAAATGAAATCTAAAGGGCGGTTGCCGGAGAAAAATTTCACAGCATCCGTAACAGATGTTACAATGTCAGGTAAGTATTCACCAAAGTCCGTTGATTTTGATCGGAATTCCGAAAATTATTCACGGATTTTTGAAAATTTTATACTTCATGCCGAAAATTATTCACGGGGTCCCGTTCATGACGCACGGTATAAAGAAAATTTCTCTCTTGTATCCGTCAATGATGTACGGTATCCCGAAAATGCCTCTCTTGTATCCGTTGATGACGTACGGCATCCCGAAAATGCCTCTCTTGTATCCGTCAATGACGTACAGCATCCCGAATATACCACTCTTGTATCCTTGAATTTCGTACGGGTCCCCGTGCAAAAAATCAACCTAAAGATCAATCGTTTATAATTAATGAAATTTTCAATTACTTAAATAACCTTTTAATTAACTTTAAATTTTTTTACTATGGCAGAATCACAAAGAATCCCCAGAAAAGTGGCCTTATTCGTTGCATACATGGTACTTACATGCCGAATACAGCTAACAATTTTAACACCCCCTTCAACCAAACGCTACACTTTGTGGGGTTGGACGGAAGAACAAAGTGACGCATGGGTTGAATTTACAGCTGAAGCAGAAAGCCTTTACGAACTGTACAGCGATCCAGATCAGGTCAACAGGGCAGTGCGTACAAAAATGAAGAAACTTATCAAAAAAGTCATAAAGTATGATCACGACCCTGAAGAAGGCAACTCATTGCTCGATATGGTGGCCCTGAATGGCACCGTTGACGACTGCATTAGTTTCAACATTAAACGTGCAAAATCACTTGCAAAAAAACCTGTTCACAGCAGTGGAGACGTTTCAACCCAAATACCAAGACTGGGCTTGAAAAAAATCGTAAAAGGTATTCATGTAATTGATGTGGATAACACCAATATGCCTGATACCAAAGCACGCCCCAGGGGCACTATTGCAACTATGATGTTCTGCTGCGTTGCACAGGAAGCTCCGACGTCCTACGATCAGTATGTTTGTGTAGGTGGTGCTATCAGAGGTCGTTTTGCGAATGAATTAAAACTACCTGTGGTTACACCGGGAACAAAACTTAATGCATATTATATTGCCCGCTATCTCACAGCAAAGGGAAAGCTTGGCAAGGAAAGCAATGTGCTGATAGTGGATGTGATTGTATAGAATTTCAGAAAAGCGAATTTTATGTTTGACAAATTTTAAAAATTTGCCAAACATAAAAACAGGGATCAACGGCGATAAGTCCGGGCCCGACTCCAGGTCGGACCCGGACTATTTTTTTGTGGCATTTTATGCAAAGCATCAAATCTCCGGCTCAAACATCAATCCTTCAACTCAAACCCCTTCAACATAAGACTGGTAATAATATTTGGCCAGGTTTCGTAAGAGATCAAACCGGCTATGACAGGCACCACCGATGTTTTTGCCCATTTTTTATTCTTCATCAGGTTCATGAAGGCCTTGTAATGCAGATTTTTCTTGAACGGATTCCTTACCGAAAGTATCATCTGTTCGTGCGTTTTTCCTTTATAAACCTGCTTGAATTCAATGATGAGGGTTTTGCTTGAATCGGTAACAGATGCAACTCTTTTCAGTTTGTCGAGTTTCCCGTGGTTTTGCGTGGCTTCGAAATAAAGGTTTTCGCCGGGGAATATCTGTATCATGCTATCGTTGATAACATAGAAACTCTCAGCAATGGGAGCCTCGTAAAACACGGTGTCGTTCACGTAGAGATCTAAATTAAATGACGGACGTTTGTTCAGCGCCGAGGTGTCCTGTCCAAAAATAAAGTTTGAACCAAGGATGAAAAGAAGGATAATAAAGTTGGTTTTCATAATGATTTTGGGTTAGATAAAGAGATTAAAATAAATTCAAAAAAAACATTCCACCATTCTCTCAATATTACATTGTAAAAAGACTTTTCTATGTGAAGCCTATGTTACTATGATTATATGTGGTGATTTTTACTTTTTTCTTTACCACATAGGCACATTAGAAACATAGTAAAACACATAGTTCCCAATGCTCGCAAATTTTATTCAGTATTGTGTGTAAAGGACATACTCATATTATTAATGAACCACCGATACTTTCACATTCTGCTTATCTCCATTGCTGCCTGTTGCATCCAGAAAGTATATCCCATTTGGCAAATCATGTGTGTTTATCTGTGTTGTTCCTTTTGTGTTCACGAGGGTTTCAGTATAAAGCAGACTGCCGCAAATATCGGTAAGCCGGATGTTGATATTGTTCCCGTTATTGCCTGTCAATCCAATATTGATCGCATCGTTTGCAGGATTTGGATAAACAGCAACCAGTGGCGAATGTGCAACAGGATGTTCATTGATGGACGAACCATCGTTGTAAGCCAGCACCCTGATGTCGTCAATGTACATGCCATTGTAAATATTGGTCAGGTTGCTGCTGAAAGTAAACTTCAATTTAACAGGGTTTCCCGTAAGGTAAGTCAAAGGGATCTCCTCCTTCACCCAGTTTTCAACAAACCCGTCATACACCGGCTGCCCGGCCTGCTGGCTTGCTGACCCGTAAGAAGAATATTTGCCGCAAAGCGGTATCCACGTTGTGCCATTATCCGTTGAAGCCAATATCTGCACATAATCGTAGGCGATCTCGATGTCCCATTTGGCGCTGAATTGCAGGTAAGCTTCGTTGTAGGCCGTAAGGTCAACCGGGTTCAGCAGTTCCATAGATGATGACTGCATCATACCGTAGTTCCCGCCCGGTGATTCAGTGAATGACGAAGGAGCAGAAGTTGATTGATCCGTGGATAACGAATATCCGCTGCTGTTCCAGTTGTTCATATTGTCAGCAGGATCATAGAGGAGGGTGTCGGGCTTGCAATAAATTTTGGTAATGGTGTCGTTCCATGTGTAGCCGCCGTTGTTGATGGAGATGATATAATTGTAAGGTGTTCCAAGCGGAATTGCAGGGTCGAGCGTGTAGGCAAGCGAATCATATCTTTTTTCAAGTGTGGTCATGCTGTCAAACTGAACCGGAGGGCCGGTAGCAATGATCCATGGACTAAGCCCCGAAATGCTGACTGAGAATGATGCCGGAACATCTCTGCCAAGGCAATAAACTTCAACAGGAACTTTGTTTTGCAGCGTGGAAATAAAAGTCGGAGCCAGGTCGTTTGCCAGCGCAAATGGTGTGGCAAGCCTGATGTAGCGCAGGTCAATATCGAGAGATTGTTTGCATAGATCTTCGATTCTCGATACCTGTGGCCAAAAACCATCAGTAGAGTTTCCTATTTCAGCAGTGAGCGAAATGATCTTATTCTTGGTTGTATCGCCATAAGCAAAGTCATCGGCATCACCGTTGCTGTTGTAGCCATAAGTTTGGTTGCAGGTACCATAACGGAAATGACTTTCGAGGCATGTATAGCGGGCCAGTTGTTCATAATATGTGGAGTCGGCTGTGTGTGCACCGTTGTAATTCCAGGGATAGATCAGGTAATCACTGTACGAATGCCAGTTCAATTCGAGCGAGAAATGTTTCGACCTGATGAGCGACCGCATAGCCTGCGATTCAGGTTCCGAAAATGCGCTGTCGCCCCTGTACCAAGGATGAACACCAAGATTGCTTGAACCAATATCGTCGTAAGCGAAAGCATAACTGTAATTCCTGTTCAGGTCCACACCATTCCAAAGGCCGTTAGGTCTGCGGTTTTTGCGCCAGGTGCCGCCGCCTGTGGGGTTTGTTGACTGGTTGTAAACATCACCGTCGGGGTTCACCACAGGCACAAAATATATCTCCAGATGATCAACCATGTATTTTATTTCAGGGTCGGTGTTGTAATTCTCCAGCAGGTACCACATGAAATAGATCAGTTGTTGTTTGCCCATAACCTCCATAGCATGATGCAGCGCAGTGAAAAGAACCTGCGGTTTTGCCTGTTCGGTATCGGGGTTATTCGAGATCCTCATGCATATCATTGGTCTCCCCTCGATGGTTGTTCCAAACTGTATCTTTTGAGAAATAAGTTGCGGATACAATGCCCGCATGGAGTCGAGTTGTGCCATGGTCTCATCAAAAGTATAAAAGCCCCCCATGGAACCCAGGCTGAAATGAGCAGGCGAATTGTAGCTTTTAATGTTGCCGCAGTTGTACTCTATCTCCTTTGACTTTTCAGTTTTGTTTTCAAGATTTCTTTTCACGTAAAAGTCGGTGATATCTGGAATGAGGGTTTCATATTTTAACCCCGACATTTTGAGGTTTTCAATATCCTGCCCGCACACTTCGCCGGTGAAAGTTTTATCAGGTGTAAACTCACCGTGGATAAAGGCAATTCCTTTGGCTGCAAGGTCGTTTTGATTGACATTCCATATTTTCACTTTGGCACATTTATCGGTTTGCTGTGCGAATGATAATGAGGAGAGACTTAGCAGAATGAAAAGAGTAATGATGTGTTTCATAAAATACGATTGTTGTTACACAAGTAAATGAACTCAGATGAGTTTTCAAAATTATAGATTATTAACGAAACAAATGATAAAACGAAAAATTATCCAGAAACCTGCAATCGCAGTATAGTTTTTGGGGGAGGTAAATAATTTATCAAACAATGAAGAAAGTTTGAAAGAAATCATCAAAACATTATTTCATCGAACTTCGAACATACGAAGTACGAATCACTCAACGCTTTCGTAATTCGTATATTCGTAAAGAATTCGTACTTCGATGCAATAATATGGGGAAGTTGTTTTGAATGTTTCACTAAAAGAAATCATCTTCAAACTTTTTCTCCAGCGAAATTTCTCTCACAGCCCCTTCCAGCAATGCATATTCACCTTGCGGACCTCTGGCGCTTATCTGTATCCAAATGTAATCATCAGGGTTTCCTCCTGTGGATCTTATCTCCCATTCAAATGCAGTACCCAACTGTTTCCTCTGATTTAATTCAACGATTTTCTTGCCAATAATTCCTGTGGCGTAGCAAATGGCAATGTCTTTTAACACCAGCTTTTTCTTAAGGTCCTTGAAGAAAATGGTGATACGTTTTTGTGTATTGTTCACCCCAACCGAAATTGGAATTTGTTTTTCAATCTCTTTCATTTTTCCTGGTTTTAATTGAACATTTGAAAGTGTCCTTTGGGTCAATGATAAACACAAACGCTGTCCCTAATTGATGAATGAACTTCTGCGCTCATAGTTGCAGCCTTGACCGATCTTATGCACCAATGTGCAAAAGTAATTCATTTTTTTCAGTCAACACTGCCTTTGATCAACACTTCAGCTTATGCTAAATCTCTTTCAAATACCTCATTTACTATCGTAACAAGTAATTAATTGTTAACTTAATCTTAACCCCGACTTAATATTGGCTTAATGTAGCCGAAGTAATTTTGCATCCGAAATCAAACAAATAATATTTATGACCTTAAAGTCGCAAACAAGTTAATAAGTCCCCCTAAAGATGTTGATAAAACAGAGCTTTAGGTGGACTTTTGTATCACCAAAAAGGTGAACTTTGGGCTTTCAAACTTTCAATAAGAAATCCCATGGACAAAATTACAC
>CAISZK010000357.1 GCA_903889915.1 uncultured Bacteroidota bacterium | reverse complement strand
TTTCTTTTTATTTTGCAGCAATTATATTATTGATCTCATCCACATAACAACGGTCATTCGAAAGCCTCGGCACTTTGTGTTGTCCGCCCAGTTTTCCTTTTGATTTCATCCAATTATAAAAAGTACCGTCAGGAATCGCCCAGATGATGGGCAATCTTAGAATGAGGTTTTGATAGCGTTTGGCTTCGTAATCTGAATTGATAGACTTCAGGGCATTGTCGAGCACTTCGGTAAAATACTCTAATTTCAATGGAGCAATTTCAAACTCTATCAGCCATTCATGAGCAGCAACATCCCTGTCGTTGAAAAACAAAGGCGCAGCAGTATATTCTCTGATCTGTGCACCTGATTTTTCACAAGCAATTGCCAGGGCTTTTTCAGCATTATCAATGATGAGTTCTTCACCACAGGCATTGATAAAATTTTTGGTCCGTCCTGTAATCTTTATCCTGTGTGGATTCAAAGAAGTAAAGGTAACAGTGTCGCCGATCTTGTAGCGCCACAGGCCTGCATTTGTTGAGATCACCAGTGCATAGTTTTTCCCTTTTTCCACTTCTTCCAGTGTCAGGGTTTTTGGGTGGTCTTTCTCAAAATCTTCGGCAGGGATGAACTCATAGTACACGCCATAATCAAGCATCAGTAGCATATCGTCGGCATGGTTCCTGTCCTGTATTCCAAAAAATCCTTCCGAGGCATTGTAGGTCTCGAAATAATTCATCTTTTCGTATGAAATAAGTTTTTTAAACTGTTCGCGATAGGGAACAAAACTAACACCGCCATGAGCAAACAGTTCGAGGTTTGGCCACACTTCCTTTACACTTGCTTTGCCTGTTTTTTCGAGTATTCTTTTAAGCAATAACAGCGTCCATGAAGGTACTCCTGAGATGTTGGTTACATCTTCAGCCATGGTCACCTCGGCCATTTTTTCGATTTTGCTTTCCCATTCATCCATCAGCGCAATCGAAAGATTGGGGGTTCGCAGAAACTGTCCCCACCAGGGCAGGTTCTGAATGATGATGGCAGAAAGATCGCCATAGTATGATTCATTGTTGAAATCAGAGATCTGATGACTTCCACCCAATGCCAGTCCCTTGCCGCTGAACATGGTTGTTTCGGGATTGTTGTTGCAATAAATGGAGAGCATATCCTTGCCGCCTTTAAAATGACATTCTTCAAGCGCCTCGGTGCTGACAGGAATAAATTTGCTTTTATCGCTGGTGGTTCCTGATGATTTTGCAAACCATTTAATATCGGAATTCCACAACACATTTTGCTCGCCCTTCATTACCCTCGTGATAAATGGTTTCAGCGAATCATAATCGCTGACAGGGACACGTTGCTGAAAATCGGTGGCATTTGATATGCTTTTGTAATCGTAATTCCTGCCCCATTCTGTGTCTTTGGCAGTGGTAAGTAATTTCTTCAGCAATTCAGCCTGCACATCACAGGGGTATTTCAGAAAAAGTTCAATCTGATGAATCCTTTTCTTCATGAGCCATGAAACGACTGAATTTAGAAATGCCATAATGGAAATATAATTGCACTAAAATATGAGTTAACAAAAATACCAAAAATAAAATCAAATCCATCATCCGGTCCTATCTTTTATTTCAAAAGAAACAGGGTTTTCCGTAGTGATAACATGGTATTGGGAAAGTATGGAAGAGATATACAGAGCTTATGATTAACAAAAAACATTTAAAAAGCAACCCACTTTAATGATTCCAAAATTTATCACTGATGTGAAATGTCAGCGAGATTTCACAGGAATTTGTCTATCCCATCAGATATTGAATTCCGTTAGAAAATCTAAAACAAACACACCGTAAAAAGGTCAGGGCCCGATCAGAAGTCGCGCCCTGACTATTAATTGATGACCATTAATTGATGAGATCAGGTTTGCCAGAAATGAATATTGTCAAACCCTAACCAAAAAACGTTTATTCAACTTTAATTAATTTACTTTTTGGTGTCTTGCAAATATTGCATGATTCAGGAACATTCTGGCTGTCGAATATCTTCCCGTCAACCGGACAAACATAATAAACTTTTTCAAGAAAATCCGAATCCAGCTTTTGAAGATAATTCTGCGACGGAAGAGTGGCCTCGCTCTTTTCAATGTTTTTAGGAGCTTCCGATACGAAGAAATCATAGATCATTAACAGCAAACTCTTGTGCGACTTCTCTGCTTCCCAGGTGTGACGGTAAACGTCTGAAATTTTCTTCTCAGTCTGGGAAGGAAACTTTCCCATAAGCAAAACCGGATAAACACTGTCAATTTCAAATAGCTCTTCTTTAATTGAATTTTGAAGATTGAATCTTGTTGAATCCAAAACTATAAAAGGATCAATCGAAGTGATATCCTGGTCAAGCGACTTAAGTAAGTTGATATAGTTTGAAGCATGCACATTTTCTCCAATTGATAAAGCTTTGAAAAGTCGTGCTACCTGATGTAAATGTTCTTTTTCCGCCTGATTGGTGTAGGCTTTGTAAGTTTCTCTTGTACTGATCTCCCTTACCAGGGATTTTTTTAAGTTTTCAAGAGTTTGTTGATTCACCTGTTCTCGCGAACAACCAATAAATTGCCACACTATTGTTAAAATAGCAATGCTATAAAAAATTGTTTTTTTCATAATTTAAAAAATAATACACAAAATTACTCCAGAAAAACAGCGTTGGGATTAAAATATCATCGGAATCCCTTAGATGATGGTAGTATAACAATTAGAATACATAAAAACAGCGAACTATATAAATACACATAGATAATAATGTGTTTAAAACTTTAGTAAAAAGATCAATAACAAAAACAAAATAAAAAATATCTTTGGGGCTTATTTAAAATCTCAAAGATATGATAAAAACAATTACTGAATTAATTATGAAGCATCCAATAGCATCAATTCTTACTATTTTGGCACTTACAATACCTTACCCCCTAGCTTTGCTTGTATATAAGCATCACACGTCGTTATCATTGGGTAGTTATGGTTTTATGGCTGTGGGAATAATGTTGTCAGCCATACAAGTTTCATTATGGTGGGTAGTGAGTTGGTTATCAACTCAAATATTACACTCAAAGACTAAGGATAAATTTTATAAAAAGAACAAAGATAGTTTAGCATACAATATAGCTATTGGAAGTTTCGTGAGTGGTTTGTATTGTTTATTTGTGTTGTTTCTTTCATACTATATATTAAAGCTAAACCTGAAATGGTTTTTGGTTCTAACATATTTGCTGGTTTTTGTCAGATTGATGATAACAGGCATTGAATTTTTATATAATTTTCGGAAGGAATTTAAATAACACTTCCTTTAAATCGTTCTTTGACATTTTGTAAACTCTGTAAAGGGTGTTGCAATAAAAAAGCCGCTCGAATGAGCAGCTTTTAAAATAAACCTTGAATAGCACAGGCATTATTGACCTGCTAATTTGAATTCAATGGAGTATGACCCATTTTGAACATAAGGGTCATCTGAGGTGCATGTAGCAGTACCAGTGAGGTGCATAACGCCTTGTCGTAGTTCAACGATAGTGCAATTATACTTATCCGTTTCAAAGTACCAGTCAGTTCCATCAGTATAGTTGTTGGTGATATTGATAACTATACCTTTTTTACTGTTCTGGAAATACCAAGTACCACTACCAAGATTAGCAGTGTCGTCACTCATTGATGCGTCAGAAGATTTGGTGAGTGTCATTTTAAGAGTGGAAGCACTACCAGTGTAATCCACTCCATTAATTACGTACTTTTGGAACTTCCAAGTATTAGAAACTCTTTCGGTGGCACTGCGGAAAGTCAACCAGACACCATCGTCATACTTTTTGCAACCTGTAAGAGAACAGGCGCACATTACAACTACCGCAAAAGCGGTCACAAACTGCAACAGTTTTACTTTTTTCATGTTTATTTTGGTTTTGTTTTCCACATCAGCCCCAAATGCAGAGTTTATTAAATAAAAAAGCGTGGAACTGTAACCTATACGCCTTAGAGGTACTACCAATACCTGTCAAACAATATAGATTAAGCCCACGCCTTAGCATGAGCATTAACCATTTATTCATTGTTTGACTTATTAAAATTGGTAGTTTTCTAAGACAAGAATAAAGGCAACGCTTTATAGTAAATAAAAAGAACGCTTAATTAAGAGAGCGCAAAATTACGTAATTATATTAAAACACAATAACAAAAAAATAAACAAAATGAGCGGAATAGTAAAAAAAGTAGAACTTGTTTTAGATAAAGATGGTAGGTTTGATGTTGATATTAAAATGAATTTATCAGATCAAAACCTTTATCATTTTGAACGAGCAGTGAGTGAATATTGTAAACGACAAGCTGATTTGAATAACAGCCTTAGTAAAGAATTTAAAGAGGAATATGGTGATATAAGCTGTATCTATGATTACCTCGTAATATTACGAGATAAAATCAGGCAAGAAGTTAATACTAAATACATACCTAATAAGACTTGGGAATGATTTCAATGGTTTCTATATCATCACCGTTAATGATGGTAGATTTATTATTATTTTGTTCCTGTTGGAGTTCAACAAAATTCCATTTATTTTTGTCGGCCAATGATCTTTGCGCGTTGGTTTCAAAAAAACCAACTATTTTACGTCCGTCTTTGAATTTCAAAATTGTACGTTGATGAATAGTTGTAACACCTATGGCGTACATAGAGATTTGTTCTTTTGTCATGATTTAGAAATTTAGAGATAATTATTAATACGAAGTTAAATAATAAAAGTTAATAAAAATCAAAATAACAATGGATATACAACAGATATACAAGTTATACCCTACACAGAGGGAATGCTTGCACCATCTTGAAGACATACGATGGGGCGACGACCCAGCATGTCCGAATTGTGGCTCCTTTAATGTTACTCAATTCAAGAACGAGTTGAGATGGCATTGCAATGATGAGAATAAGTCATATAGTGTATTAAAAGACACTATTTTTGAAGGCACAAGATTACCATTACAAAAATGGTTCTATGCAATACATCTGATGTTGTCAGCAAAAAAGGGGTTAAGTGCAATGCAGTTGTCAAGGAATTTAGGTGTTACATGGAATACTGCATGGTACACAGCCATGCGGATAAGATGCGCAATGCAAGACCAGTCATACATTCTTGAAGGAATAATCCAATCAGATTCTACCTATGTTGGTGGCAAACCAAGAAAGACAAACATTCGTTCCAAAGATGGTAAGAACAAAAGAGGTAAAGGGACAAAGAAAGAGCAGATCATTGGATATGTTGAGCAAAGACCCGACGGGAAGGTTGTAGCCAAGCGTGTAAATAAAGATGTGGAGACATTAGAGTTGTTACAGCTTTTAAAAAAGAACGTCAAGATTGACAAATCTGTTCTGATAACTGATGAAGGCAAGGAGTACACACAGGAATTTGACAAAATCATACAAAGGTATATGGTGAAGCATAAAAAGGAATTTTCTAATCATGGCATCAATACCAATACCATTGAATCTTTTTGGGCAATAATCAAAAGAGGTATCACTGGACAATATCACCACCTAACAAAACGGTATCTGCCTTTTTATATCAGTGAATTTGCTTATAGGTATAATAACAGGCACAATAAAAATATGTTTAATGAACTAATAGATGATTCTCTTAAAGAAGACAAGTGTTTCATTTACATGAAACCCAAGAAAGGTGTGGAGGCTGAAATATGTGTTTAAATACTCCACTACCATCATCTAAGGAATTCCG
>CAISZK010000356.1 GCA_903889915.1 uncultured Bacteroidota bacterium | reverse complement strand
TTTTAAAAACTTTTGTAATCTGGTAAAATTTTTCAATTGAAGATGAATGAAAATGTAAAATGCAGCGGCAACATTGAACATTGAACTTTGAACTAATTCAAAAAATGTAAAATGTAAAACAGAGTAATGTAAAATGTAAAATGCAGCGGCAACATTGAACATTGAACTTTGAACCCCCTCCCCCTCCTCTTTTCCTAAATCATCTCTTTAACCGCCCTTATTGCATTTTGCAGCCTTACTTCGCCTATTCCTGAAATGATTTTGTAGGGTAATTTTCTTTTGATCAGTTCCTGCTCATACAAATTGAAAAAATATTCTCTCAGATGAGGATGCTCGCGCTGCGGATCGGCTTCCCAGGGCAGGTCAACATTCATAAGAAGGTAAAGGTGGTAGGGATGATCTTCAATTGTACGCAGTATCCATTCATCGCATTTCTTATAGGCATTCTCGCTCCAGATCTTTGTTACAATAAATTCGGTGTCGCAGAAAATAATTTTATTTGCTTCGGAATACTTAAGTATCTCCCGTTCCAGTTGTCCTTTGGCGATATTCAAAATATCCGGGTATTGGTAAGGACTTTTCAAATTCGCCACATATTCTCTTGCATATTCAGGCACGAAAGCAGTTTTGAAATGCTGTGCAAGCTGCTGCGCAAGGCTGGATTTTCCGGTTGATTCAGGGCCGGTGATGGCAACTTTTTTCAGGCGGTTTTTACCAGGTCTTTCTTCCATTTAAAATATCCGATGATTGCAAGAATAACAAAAATAAAGTAAAGAACAACTGTAGGCATGAGGTTTTTGCAGTAATAAATCAGCACACAGTTAAAGTCAATGATGATCCACACCAGCCAGTTTTCAATTTGTTTCTTCGCCTGCATGTATGTGCCGATGATGCCCCATACAGCAACAAAACTATCCCAGAATGGGTATGCAGCATCGGTGTATTTGCGCAAAATGAAACCGGTAATGATAAATGAAACGGTGCCAATGATAAAATAGATGATCAGGTTTTTTAATCCCGCTCTTCCAACCGGAAGCACGGTGTGGTCTTTGCCACCGAATTTCCAGTTGTACCATCCATAGATCGTCATTACAAGGTAGAAAAACTGCAAACCAAAATCGGCATAAAGTTTTGCCACATAAAAAACATAGATGTAGAGTAAAACATTGGCCAATCCCACCGGCCAGCACCAGATATTTTGCCTCGTTGTAAGCCAAACACCCAGCACACCGGTTATGGCTCCGATAAGCTCAATATAATTCTGAACGATCCAGTTAAAGATAACTTCCATTTAAAGATTATTGATGGTATTGTAAACCGTGGAAATTTTCTTTGATGAGAAGGAAATAAAAATTCTCAGCGCACCAACAACAAACCACAAACAACGAATGTTTTTATTTCTCGAGGTCGGCGTTAATAACTTTCATCACGAACACTGAATGTGGATTCTCAAACGATTTTTCGATCTCGACAGTGAGGGCATTCATCACCTCTTTGTATTCGCCGAATATTTGTGTGGCCATGGTATTGGTGCGAACCACTAGTCCCGGATAGGTATTGATCCTGTCAATAAAATTCTTAATGGGTGGAATGAACTCGTCATGCAAAGGGTAGTAGCTGATTTCAACTGATATTTTCATAATTTTTCAAATTAAATTTTCTGAATTTTGAGGAATGTTTAAAAAACAAATTTACACTAAAAATAATTAATGAGGCGTGATTTGAAATACCTCTGTGGCGGTGTGTTCTTATAAAAGGGAGAGAAACAAAAAGCCCCCGGTATTCAGGGGGCCTTGGTCGTCAATTAAAATTTACTAAAGGAAATTACTTGTTTGGATTGCCATTTTTCCGCTGATCTTTTATCAATTTCAGAAGCATTCTCCTGAACCCTCTTTCAGCCTCACCAAGTTTTGCAACTTTGGGTGCGGGAAGAACCGCGAGGAACTTCGAAACGTATGATTTTTTCAGATCAAGTAAAGCTTGTTCGTGAGCCAACTCACCAACGATGATAGAATCAGCCTGTGCATCGGTCATATTTGGCTTCCTGAATGTTTTCATTTTTTGGTGGAAAGCTTTATTCAGCGCTTCTTTCTGTGCATCGTATTCATTATACACAGGCCAGAATTTTTGAGACTCATCAGCCGTGAGGTTGAGTTTTTGGGTAATGTATGCCACTTCCTGCGCTTTGATCTTTTCTCTTCTTGATGCAGCGCTTGTGTCGGTTTGTGAAAACATTTTAGCCGGAATGAGAAGGACGAACCAAATAACTGCCAGTGTGATCAGATTTTGTTTTGCTTTCATGGTGTTTAGTTTTTATTGTTTACCCTGTAGGATTTTATTTTTATTTATTATTTTTTGTTTCCCGCAACCTTATCCGACGGGGTTAATTATTTATTAAATCATCGTTGTCATCATTGTCCAGCAGATATTGGATAATATCATCATCTGTGACTTTCAAATTTTTCAGGGAATCGCTGACTATAATAGTGCTTTTGTTCATATCCCTGATGTTTTTCTCTATACCGGAATTACCATTGCCATTCTTCGATGTGTCATCAATGCCTGTCAGGGTTTCGAGCAACATGGATTCATCAATATCTCCGTTCTCAATAAGCGAATCGGCATACTGGTATTCCGCTGAATTGTCATTAGCAGTGTATGCCATTTGCTGATCACTCCTTGTTTTTATCCCTGTTGATTTAAAAATCAAAAACACCACTATCAGTATAGAGGCTGCAACTGGAATGTAAATTTTAGGATTGAAAATAATTCTGAATTTGGCTGCAAAGGAATTTTCCTTTTTCGTGGCAATGATCTTGGATGCTATTTTTTCAGGAAGTGAATCAAAATAGTCAGCAGGCACCTCAAAAGGATTATCGTTCTTTATAGAAAAAAGATTCGGGGCAAACTCATCAAGTCTGTTTTCAAAATTGTCAGGTATCTGATTTTCTTTTTTCATAAATTTGGGCGAATTCTTTAGTAAGACATTTCAACTTTTAAAAAGTTTAATCAGTCGGTCAAAATTTTTTCAATTTTCTTCACGGCTATATGATAACTTGCTTTCAGCGCGCCTACAGAAGTGTCGAGGATGATGGCCATGTCTTCATATTTTATGCCTTCAAAATATTTCATGTTAAAAACTATCCTTTGTTTTTCCGGAAGTGTAAGTATGGCTTTTTGCAATTTCAGTTGAATTTCATCACCGGTGAAATAAGGATCGTCCGTTAATGAAGCGCAAAGCTGGCTCTCAACATCATTATAAGAGATAATGAATCCCGAACGTTTTTGTTTTAGGAAATTGATGGATTCGTTGGTTGCTATTCTATAGAGCCACGTGTAGAACTGGGCGTCTTCGCGAAATCCTTCAATGTTATTCCATGCTTTAATAAAGGTATTCTGGACAACATCATTGGCATCGTCATGATCAATGACTATCCGGCGAATATGCCAATAGATCTGCTTTTGATATTTCCTGACAAGGAGATTAAAAGAGTAATTTTTGTTTTCGCTCTTTCGGAAAAGTTCAAGAAGTTCAGTGTCGGAAAATTGTTCCATATTTTAATTATGCAAAAACAAAGCAATGCCTAGCAAAAACCATGCAATTCAAAAATTAATCATTTCTGAAAGCATCGTATTTTTAAAAATGGATAACTGAATTATTTCCGATTTATTGCTCTCAGAGCTGCCTCAACAATATTTTCGGTGGTGAGGCCATATTTTATCATTAGTTCATCAGGTGTGCCGCTTTCACCAAATGTGTCTTTCACTGCTACCATTTCGAGTGGTGTAGGAAGTTCCAGAGAAAGTAATTGCGCAATGCTGTCACCCAGACCACCGTTCATCTGGTGTTCTTCGGCAGTAACGACGCACTTTGTTTTCATCACAGATTGTATGACGGCATTTCTGTCAAGAGGTTTAATGGTGTGAATATTTATTATTTCGGCATCAATTCCTTTTTCAGCAAGGAGGTTTCCTGCTTCAATAGCTTTCCACACAAGATGGCCGGTAGCGAATATTGAAACGTCTTTGCCTTCATTCAATGTTATGGCTTTTCCAATTTCAAACACCTGGTCTTTGGGTGTGAAATTAGGAACTTTGGGTCTTCCAAAACGGAGATACACAGGGCCTGTATAATCAGCAATGGCAATTGTTGCAGCTTTTGTCTGGTTAAAATCGCAGGTGTTGATGACAACCATGTGAGGAAGCATTTTCATCAACCCGATGTCTTCGAGTATCTGGTGAGTGGCACCGTCCTCACCCAGTGTTAAACCGGCGTGCGAAGCACAAATTTTTACATTCTTGTTTGAATAGGCTACTGACTGACGTATCTGATCATACACCCGCCCTGTTGAAAAATTGGCAAACGTTCCGGTAAACGGGATCTTGCCACCAATTGTCAAACCGGCTGCAATGCCTATCATGTTTGCCTCGGCAATTCCAACCTGGATGAACCTTTCAGGAAATTCTGCAATAAAAGCATCCATCTTTAAAGAACCTATCAGGTCGGCACAAAGCGCAACAACATTCGGGTTTTTCTTTCCCAATTCATGCAATCCTTCACCAAAACCACTGCGGGTATCATTCGTTTCTGAGTATGTATATTTCTTCATAAATCTTTATTTCAATGTTTACCCCGTTGGATAAATATCCTACGGGTTTTATAATTCAAAGATCCCCTGGTCATCAATTCAGTTTTCAATTTTCATACAATTTGACTGAAGTAGTAGTACCTGATGTAACTTTGAATGTTTTCTCAATGGTATAAGCAGAGCTTGTAGTGTATTTTGTTCTGAACACTACCCTGTATTTTCCGGGCAGCAAACTCAGTGTTTCCTGCAATGCTGTTCCGCTAAGATTGTATATCCATTTAAGTTTATTTGCATCTTCGACATACAAACTTCCATAACCCAGAACCGATGGAATAATGATGGCTGTGCCCGGTTGCGGTATCTCCACACTGGTGGTTGAATCCTGCGAAATACTGACATCATTGATATAGAGTCTGGGCAAAGTGAGCACTTCAAGATCATATTTCCCTACGATATACTTTTCAGTTTCACCAAAAGATTGCAGGTTGAGTGTTTCCATTTTATCTTTCAGCCTTACGATCGTATGAATGTCTTTCATAGCGCTGATATTGGTTCCGCCCATTTTCAATTTCATGAAGCCCTGTGGAGTGTTAACTGCAATGATCGTATGCTTCCCGGGTGTCAGTTTAATACTATCAAGTTCTACGGGAGGTATGGTATGAACAACCAGGTTGTAGGTTGCCAGCGGGTCAAGGATAAGAGTGTCGGGCAGACCCTTGTTGTTCATGGTGTGCACGAAATTATATTTGATAAGGCCGGAAAAATTATCATAGAAAGTCATGTTGACATTGGTTTCCGTAGGCTTTCCATGAATATCAAGCAAATTTACCTGTGCTGTTGTGGAATTGAGAGCCTGCGAAATAACAATGTTCAGAGCCTGGTGAAATTCCTGTTCATTCCCGGCATTGAAGTAAGTGCCGACACAACTGAAAGCAGCAGAAAAATCGCTGCCAATTCCAATAATGAAAGGCTTTAAGGCAATACCTTTTTTCTGAAGACTTTTTGAAACTGCACAGGGATCGCCTCCACATTCTTCAAGCCCGTCGGTGATCAGGATGATGATATTTCTGCAATTGTCGCAGGGAGTAAAATCATCCCCGGCAAGTTCAAGTGAACTTGCAATGGGTGTTGTTCCTCTGGGAACAATGGTTTTAAGCTTATTTTTAATTTTTAAAGTATTGTCTTTTGCAAAAGGAATTTCAAGTTTGGTGTCATTACAATCCTGTGGCGGGTATTGCTTCTGATGACCAAAAACACGAAGAGCCAACTCAAGGTTAGGAACATTCTTAAGACTGTCGAGCAGATTTGACAATAGTTTTTGGGCAATGGTTATTTTCATATCGCTCTGCCATCTGCCATACATACTTTGTGAAGCATCAAAAACAAATAAAATCCGCGTTGTCGGTTTGGGTTTTTCTTTATCTTTTAACTGAACCTGTGAAAAGGTAAAAAAAGGAAAGAAGATCAAACTCAGAAAAAGAGCAATATTTATGCGTCGTTTTTTCAAGGAAAAATGTTTTTGATTGTTTGTTTTCAAGTTCAAAGTTTAATGTTCAATTGTCGCGAATAGTCTTTCTTTAGAAACACCGGTTCTTCATTATTAATAATCTCCCAGTGTTTCCGGTAACTGCGCCAAAGCTTTTGCCAGTTGTTCATCATTAGGAGCAGAGCCATGCCATTTGTGAGTTCCCATCATAAAATCAACACCAAAGCCCATCTCGGTTTTCATGATAATTACTACAGGTTTCCCTTTCTCTGTTCTCTCTTTGGCAACAGCCATCATTTTTATCACATCATCAATATCATTGCCATTCATTTCAAGAACATCCCAATCGAATGCAAGCAACTTTGCTTTAAGGGAACCGAGTGATAAAACTTTTTCAGTAGGACCATCAATCTGTTTGCCATTAAAATCAATAGTTGCAATAATATTGTCAACTTTTTTGGCAGAAGCAAACATAAAGGCTTCCCAGTTTTGGCCTTCCTGAAGTTCGCCATCGCCCATCAGGGTATAAACAAGCCTGGTGTCTTTGTTCAATTTTTTTGAAATAGCCGCTCCGATTGAAACAGAAAGTCCTTGTCCTAACGAACCTGAAGCCATCCTGATCCCGGGAAGATGTTTCTCAGTTGCGGGATGACCCTGCAGCCGTGAATTTAATTTACGAAACGAACTTAATTCCTTTACGGGAAAATATCCGGAATGCGCCAGAACACTATACCAGACGGGGGAAATATGCCCATTCGAAAGAAAAAATAAATCCTGTCCGATTCCATCCATTGTGAAGTTATTCGGGTCATGTTCGAGGACAACATTATAAAGAGCAACCATAAAATCTGCACAACCCAGAGAACCGCCCGGGTGACCGGAATTGACTGCATGTACCATTCGCAAAATATCTCTCCTGACCTGGGTGGCCAATGATTTTAATTCATCAAGTGTAAGCATTTCCATAAATTTTGAATTTCAAAAGTAAAGGATTTATTTATCCTGTAGCACCATTGTTAATAAAAAGGGAAATCTTTTTTTCACGTTTATTGTTAGTGGTTAGTTGTTAGTAGTTTTGTTTTGTATGGAAAACTTTGATGCAAATTTCAGGTAGGTTCAATGAGTTTATGGTCTCCTTTTTTACAGCTTCAACAATTCTCCATCTTCCTTTTCAGTTTTAATGTTTTTAAAAGTAACGACAAACCACCGACAACGAACATTTCTTATCTTTGCAATCCAAATAAAAAACCGATCATGTCATTAAATTGTGGAATAGTAGGGCTTGCCAACGTAGGGAAATCAACCTTGTTTAATTGTATGTCAAGCACCAAAGCACAAACAACTGCCTTTGCATTCAGCACCAACAAATCGAACGTGGGTATCATAAATGTACCTGATGACAGGCTTTACGTTCTTGAGAAAATGGTAAAAGCAGCTAAGGTTGTTCATGCAACAGTTGAAATTGTTGATATTCCCGGATTGGTGAAAGGATCAAGTAAAGGGGAAGGTGTAGGCAACAGTTTTCTTGCCGATATCCGGCAGACGGATGCGATTATTCATGTGCTGCGTTGTTTTGATGATCCCAACCTCCCGCATGTTGAAGGATCTGTCAATCCGGTAAGGGATAAAGAAACCATAGATCTTGAGTTGATCATTAAAGACCTTGAACTTGTAGAACGCAAAATACAGAGAGTTGAAAAACTCGTGAAGATCGGTGATAAGGATGCAAAGAAAAATTACGAACTCCTTACCGTATATAAAGAACATCTTGAATCATTCCAGTCAGCACGCACGGTGCCATTGCCGGAACATGACCGGGTTGTTGTGAAAGACCTTTGTCTTATAAGTGACAAACCTGTTCTATATGTTTGCAACGTTGACGATGCCTCTGCCCTTAATGGCAACAAGTATGTTGAAATGGTAAAAGAAGCAGTGAAAGATGAAGCTGCCGAAGTGCTTGTTGTTGCTGCAAAACTTGAATCAGAAATTGCAGAGCTTGATAATATGGACGACAGACTGGTGTTCCTTCAGGATGCCGGACTTAGTGAACCCAGTGTGAACAAGCTGATCAAAGCTGCTTTTAAACTTTTAAAACTGCTTACATTCTTAACCGCAGGACCAAAAGAAGTGCGCGCATGGACAATAAAAGAAGGTATGACAGCACCACAGGCAGCAGGTGTTATTCACAGCGACCTGGAACGTGGTTTCATCCGTGCCGAAGTTATGAAGTACACTGACTTTGTAACCTTAGGTTCGGAGCATGCATGCAAGGAAAAAGGAAAACTATTTGTTGAAGGGAAAAATTATATTGTGCTTGATGGAGATATCCTGAACATCAGGTTTAATGTTTAAATAAGTTGCTGATCCCGCAGTTCAAATGCAAAAAAAAAGCCTCACAAAAGTAAGGCTTCAAATAACAAATAAATGTCTGATACTTTATAAACTATGCAAGTTTAACGTTTACGGCATTTAAGTCTCTTTTTCCCTGTTGCAGGTCAAATGTTACTTCATCATTTTCCCTGATATTGTCTTTCAATCCGGATGAATGCACGAAATATTCTTTTCCTGTTTCTGAGTCTTTAATGAATCCAAAACCTTTTGATTCATTGTAAAATTTCACTGTTCCTTTGTTCATGATATGATTTTTAAATATGCGCAAAGATACATATAATTTCCGAGATAAAGCATTTGTTTTCAATAAATCGAAATTTTTTTTGCTTTTTTTATTAAAATGGCCTTTTTAAAACAAGAAAATTTCAGAATGAATTTCTATCATGGGTATTCAATTATGGAAATTTTTCCAATCATACTTTCTTATAATGCTGCATGATATGAAAGATTGTCAAAAGTTTTGACCTTTGTATTTTGACTGAGAATACACTTGAAAAATTTGTCGTAATTTTTTTTATTTTTTTTGTGTTTTTTTATCGAAAATTAAAATAAACCCCTTTCCGGAAGGGTAAATTGTCTTAAAACACAAAAATCAGGCGGAAATTTAACCCATATTTTCAGTCATTTTAATCACAAGTTTGCTCACGAAAGATTTTAAAAAACAATTTGCCTTCAAAACCATGTTTTCATCGGAGTTTTTATTCTTAAAAAATTATTTAGTTTTGCCTAAAAACAGAATCAGGTAAAATCCATTGAAATTAAAACAATTTTAAAAACGTGATGATGAAAAAAATTGCACTTATTCTAATACCGGTGGCTATAGTGCTGGCCCTTGCTTTTAAAAACAACGAAAGCGAAAAAACACAGGCAAATTCAGTTTGTGATAGTCTCAAAATGTCAGCAGAGGAACATCTGGTGATGTCGGTACTATGGTATCAAAAATCTGCCGAAATGAGAGCTTGCTATTATCAAAGCTTTAATATGGCAAGAATGGCTCTCGACAATAAATTGAAGAATGCCGGTCCCACTGATAAAAATGCAGTAGTTCTCGATGTTGATGAAACAGTACTTGACAATTCACCGTTCGAGGCCAACATGATCTTAACAGATTCTGCTTATACAGCAAAGTCGTGGAAATTTTGGACCAACAAAGCAGTTGCAAAACCAACTCCCGGTGTCCTGGATTTCCTCAACTACGCAAAATCAAAAGGTGTGATCATATTTTATGTAACAAACCGCGACATCACTGACAGGGCTGCTACTTTAAAGAATATGCTGAATGAAAAATTTCCTTTTGCCGACACTACGCATATACTCTGTCAAAAGAAACAAAGCGACAAAACGGGACGTTATAAAAGTATAGCTGAAAATTATAAGATCCTGCTGACAATCGGAGATAACCTCCGTGATTATAACGAGATTTTTGGACACAGAAAAACCAATTACGGCCTCAATATGGCAGATAGTCTGAAGAACAGATTTGGCAGCGAGTTTATCATTATACCCAATCCCATGTATGGAGATTGGGAAAAGGCCATTTACAGCGGGATATTTCCTTCAGAGGTTGAGAAGAACAAAATCAGAAAAGCTGCATTGCAGGGGTATGAGCATTAATAATATTGACAGAATTTAGTCTTTATTATCATAGTTCTTTTTGAATTTCTGTTATTGTACCAGTATAGTTGTTTCACAAAAAAAATAAGGTTTTTTCGAAATCAATTATCCTGATTTATTAATCACAATTCAGCGACTTTTACACTGGTATAATTGTGGATAATCAATTTAAATAATTATCCCTGTAATTTCGATTTTCCATTTATTTTTCATTCCAATATTTTGTAATTTTGCAAAAAAAATCATTATGCTAAGATTGACCATAGAAACAGATACAGCTTCGCATGCGAAGTTTCTGTCATCATTTTTAAAAACCGTATCAATGGTAAAATCAGTAAAGATTGAACCTGATACAGATTCTGCAAATATTGCAAAGGAACCTGCTGAAGAATATGACTGGATAAACCCTTCA
Organism: uncultured Bacteroidota bacterium; assembly: GCA_903889915.1. Taxonomy (GTDB): domain Bacteria; phylum Bacteroidota; class Bacteroidia; order Bacteroidales; family CG2-30-32-10; genus CAISZK01. The sequence goes on along the minus strand of CAISZK010000356.1, from coordinate 20,386 downwards.
TGTCCGGCAACGGATGAAGAGTTTGAGCAAATGATAGCGGAATGTGAGGCCAGTCCTTCATTAACTGCAGAAGAAGCAAAAGCACTAACAATGAAAGAAATTAAAGAATGGAGGAAAAACCAAAAGTAATTTTTAAAGAAACCGCTAGAATCGCCCTTCGTCAAATTTCTTGTTTTATTGAAACGAAAGGATATCCTGAAACGGCAGAAAATTTTGCAAATAAACTCTTTGAATTTGGTCATTCTCTCGCTGATTTTCCCGGTGCTTACAGTGTATGCAAACAAAAACGACTTGCCCTGAAAAAATGCATTGCGCCGTTTTTCACAGAAGCTATATTTTCGTTTATAAGTTGGTAAAAAGCACCCTGGTAATTTATAACATTATTCATTGTAGCACCAATCCCTCATCCCATTCTATTTAATTTCATTCCTGTTTCTTTCTTACCTCCTACAGATAACCGATTACCTCTTTGCCAATCTTTGCTATTTTCTATTTGCTATTCTCTATCTACTATTTTTTCCTCTCCTCCCTTCGGCAGCGTAAAACACGGATATACATGATCTCATTCTGCACGGTAAATTTAATGGCATTGGTAATTAGAAATATCTCTATAAGATAATTTCAGTTTAAGATATCTGTGCCGGTTAGTAAGAAGTTATTTCAGGCAACAATACCTTGACAAATCACAATGTTTTATGCGTAGAAATACCGAATAATTATTGTCTGAATAAAATACAAAAAGAGATCCCTTTTCTGAATACAGTAAAGAATCTCTCTTATCCGTTTGGTACCGTTAATTTGCTAAGGTTTGGTCAGCAATAGTGCTATTGCTTAAACAAGTTCCGGGACTTCAAATCTATGATCTCAATCCTGGGATTTAGACCCGTTATTCTGGTTGCTTCTCGATTTGTTCCTTTGGAAATTGTTACTTCTGCGGTTATTGTTTTGGTTAAGCACAGGAGTTGATTTTCTTTTATTATTCGCAAGAATATCTCTTGTGTCGTTTAACTTAACCTCACCACCTAGTTTCAGTTTGCCTTGTGAAAGCAATTCAAGATGTGCTGCAATTACTTCGTCAGTTACGGATTCCCTGTTCCAACTGAGATATGACTTTTTCATGTGATTAGCTATCGTTTTAACAAGGGCATCTTTTTGTGCGCCTTCTTCCATTTCAATAGCTTTCCTGATGATGCGTTCAATATTGTTTCCGTAATGCTTGAAAGCGATATTATACGTAGGGTAGTTGATCTTTTCTGGTTTATGATCAATGAAAATTTTGCTTGGAAGCGGGAAAGGTGAATCCACATCAAGTTTGAAATCGGCCAAAAAGAAAAGATGATCCCATAACTTGTGCTTGAATTCATTGTTGTCGCGCATCTGGGGATTTACCATTGACATCACATTGATGATGGTCTTGGCCATTTTGTTTCTTTTTTCGCGATCTTCAACATTGATGGCGTAGTCAATCATTTTTTTAATGTTCCTGCCATATTCAGTGATCGGAAGGATTTCACGTGTTGTATTGTATTCCATGAATTGAAATGATATTAAAAATTTTAAAATTCTGATTTAAGTTTGAACAAAATAATTACTGAAAAACACCAGGTGTAATAAATAGTCCGATACACATTCAGGGTTAAAAAGTGACAAGAAAAAATTAAATTTTAATCAACTGGCGGTTTTTCCCTTCAGATCAACTAAAGTGTTCAAGTATGGGTCCTTTAGTCTAATTTTGTCATTAAGGTGCAAAAGTAAGTAAAATTATCTAACTATACAAAAGTGTCAAAACAAAAATTCAGTTTTCACCTGCATTATCTTTACAAGTCACATTCCGGACAATATTAAAATGCGTAAAGTGACGGTGTTTTTCCTATACCCATTATCATTAGAACAACCCGTTTGCGACCTCACTGAACAACGTATGACAAATAAATTTTCTGATTGCATGGTTTGGCAACAAGCTATTGAATAAGTTTAAGACATATCGGACTTAGACCTCTGATCGTTCCATCAGGCCCTTTGGCATTAATGTCCTCAAAATAAACTTTTGTTCCTGTCGGTGCAGACTGAATTTTAGAGATCATTGCCGGTGTAAGCCTGTTTCCCGACCCCGGCAAAGACAGGAGATCGCCTCCTTTTACAGAAATAGTAAATGTAAATGATGTGATCCTGAAATAAAGATCGAAGTCAAAATCTCTCATCAACGGGATGATCCCTACAGAAGCTGCCAACACACTTTTCGAAATAGTTCCGGAGTTTACTCCTGCAATGTTTGCAACAGGATCGGGCACATGTTTTACTCTGAAAAACCTCTCCCCTATTTTTATTTTTACTCCGTTATAATTTTCAAAAACATTGATTTTTGTACTTTTCACCGCGCTGTTTATTTTCACAACAAATTTCCCTTCGCCTTTGTTCTCGATCTCACCGCTATCAACAGTTGCGGTGATATATTTTATAGGCAGGTCGGAAATGGCTATATCAACAGGGTTTTCGACCCCAACATAAAGCACTGCCATATTGGTTGGAGCCACTGCTATAACTTTTTCCGACTTTGGTTCATTTAATGCAGACTGACTTGCTGCCACACGGGCAATAAAATAAATGCCACCCAATGCAATTACCATGATCATTACACGTTTTTTCATTTCGCCATCCTCCATGTATTATTCTGAAATAATCCTAATCTCCGTTCTCCTGTTCTGTTGTCTGCCGGCTTCATCATCATTGGTTGCTATGGGTTGTTTGTCTCCATAACCTTTGGCGATAAGCCTGCCTGCTGAGATGCCTTTTTTAATTAGATAATCCCGCACGGATTCTGCTCTTGCCTGCGAAAGGGTTTTGTTGTAAGTACTGTCGCCAACATTATCAGTATGGCCGGCAATTTCAATGACCATGGAAGTTTTTATTTTCATAAATTCTGCAAGCTCATCCAATGTTTTAAAAGAGGTCTCCTTTAATGTTGATTTATTAAAATCGAAATAAACATTTTCAAGGGTGATGGTTTTGGCAGGTTCATATTTGATGGAAAGCGTTGAAGTGATAAGCCCGGCAGATTGAGGAATTGAGAAGGAATCATATTTCTCGTCTTTGCCAATGGTTTTATAAGAAATATTATAGGTGCTCCCTTTGGGAACCAATAGCTCACCGTAGCCTTTTGTATCCGTGATGCATTTATATTCTTTGGTCGTTTTAACGGACTTCAGAATAACTACATCATTCTTTCGCGGTTTGTTGTTGAAATCACTCACCTGAATTTTTACCAGTGCAAGGATTTCTGTAGGTTCTAACTGCTGTGCAAAAAGATTTGAGCACATAAGAATTGAAAAGAGAAATGCAATTGTTTTCATGGTTTTTTATTTTTAAGATTGATCCGTTTTAATGGTTAATAGCAAAAAAATAAAAAGGTAATCATGCACAGGAGAAAAAAAGATAATTGAACCTGAGTTATTGATTAAAAAATTCAGATTTTCTATGTGATGCATAAGTTTTTGATGTGCATGTGTGGTTCAATTTTGACATTTTATTTACTATTGCCATTACTCAATATTCTTAATTTTTCAACACATAGTCACATAGTTACACATAGATTTCACATAGATAAAATTCTCTTTGAATTATAATCTGATGTTCAACACGAAGAATATTCTCTAATTTACAACTCTCGTTAATTGAAGAAAAAGGAATTTAATTCCATTCAAAAATACGAGTGAAATAACTGAGAAAATAAGGTTCTAAAAACTTTTCCAAAGTGAAGAAAACTTTGAAAAAGTATCGAAAATAAAATCCCGGACGAGGCTATGAAATCAGAGCAATAATTTGACCTGAACTTTCAGGTTTCTTTGTAGTGGTTTGAAGGGTTACAGAACATTTTCCACTCTTAGGCAACTTCGCAAAGTCACCTTTTTTCAGGTAGGCAAAATTATTATCAGAAGTAATTGCTACGAGTTCATTTTGCGAAGCAGGATCAAAATGAATTGACTGAAATTCTTCAGGTGTGTATCGCACGATGGAGTTAATGGTTTTGTCAAGAATGGCAACATATTTTAAGTTTATCGCATCGCCTTTCGTATCTTTGAAATCAACACTGATGCTTGCCATTGGCATTTCAGAAATTTTAGAATAACTCCACAGACCTGTTTTTACCACTTTGAATGTTCTGTAAATATTGGCTGCCAAAAAATCTTCCTTTTTTTGTTTAAGCAATTCCTTTTGCAATCCTTTTATTCTTTGTGCAGTTTCATAGCCGATGGTATCTTTTCCCTGGGGTTTCTGTTGCAGTTCTCCGGCTTTCTGTTTGTAGGTATTTAAAGCCACGAGGTAATCATTGTCTTCAAAAACCGGGAAAGTCTTATAGGTAACCTGCCTGTCGGGATTGATGAAAGTAACAAGATATTCTCCTGTGAAATTGTCTTTATTAATAGCAACCGACTTCCAGTTGATACCTGCATCAGCAGGGTTGTAGTGTTTTTCGTTATCCGAAACCTCAAAAGAATAGTTTTTGTACACTTCAAATTCGGGGAATTTAGAAGGATCGCGGTAAACAAGTTTGAAGCGGGGCTTTGAATGATCTGCTTTGCGCGGAACAAAAGTGGTTGGTTGCTCTTTCACTTCAGCATATTCATCAAGTCTGACAACACAACTATCCTGACCTTTTTTCAACCATTTCTTTGAAGCTGTATCAAACAAAAGCAATCTGTAGCCCGGTTTTTCTATGGCAGTGGAGAAATCAATATTTACAGTATTTTTGGGATTGACATCAATGATCGTATCATTTTTGAATGCCTGCAACTCGCAAACGCCCGCTGTTTGCAGATTTGAAACATGCCCTGAAGAATCGTACGTCATGGGGATGCCTGCAATAAAAAGATCTTCCGGCGTCATCATTTCGCGATATTTTACAGTGATATTTCCCTTTATCACCTCACCTTTTTTATCAACAAAAGCATCTTTGGGAACTGTAATGATAGTCCCCGAATAATAGCTTAAAACTGCACCCTTGCCGGCTTCCAACTGGTATTCCCTGTATTTAATATCCGCCTGTTTAAATGGAGGCATCACTTTATTAAAAACAAATTTTTGTGTAGCCTGTTTGTAAAAGAACGTAAAATAAACACCCGAAAGACCAATGAGTACAAGCAAAGAAGCGGCAATGCTCCAATAAACTATTCTTCGTGATCTTTGATGTCTGTTTCCTTTTTTTGCAGCTATTGTTTTTATTTTTTCCCTCAGTTCCTGCCTTCCATAATTTTTCAAATCATCATTTATCTTCGTCATCAATTCCACTTCCGCTGCAAATTCAGGATCATTCTTAACCCTGTCGTTAAAGAAATCCAGCGACTCGCCCGATAACTTATGATGAAGATACCGGTCAATGAAATCCATGTCCTTATGTTTGATCATTTCTTTAAAATTACTTTTGAGTGTATAAACTTTTTAATTTCTGAAGACAGCGGTATTTTTGTGTTTTCACATAATCTCCGCCTGCCAGGTTCAGCTTGGCCGCAATGTCTTTTGTTGCCAGCTTTTCGTAGTAAAACAACAGCAATATCTGTTTGCATGACTCTCCCAAAAACTGAATGAATTCAGTCATTTTATCCTTTTTGTAATTTTCTTCATAAAAAACATCCGCATCCACCTCCGTATCCTGAACAAGCATGAACGATTCGTTTAATTTATGATCCCTTGCTCTCTGTCGCAATTTGTACAACCACAGGTTGCGGCTTACAGAATAGATAAATGTTTTAAGGCTGCTGCTCAAAATGAATTCCTGCGATCTTACTTTTTCATACAAAACGATGACAGTGTCCTGGAAAATATCATCCGCATCCTCTTTGGTGCCACTGTTGGAAAGGACAAAGTGATGCACCATTTCAGCATATTCCTTGTAAAGATATTCCAATGCCCTGTCGTCAGAACATAAAATACCCTGTATAAGCGATTCGTCAGATGTATATTTTCTTTTCACTATGGCTTAATAGCAAAATTTAAAAAAGGTAATCAATGAGAAAAAATTCCGGAAACACTTTGTGATTTTTTCTGGTTTGAAGAATTTTTGAGGAACAAAAGTAAAGAAAGATGTTGAAATGGTGGATTGAAATGGAATTTGTTGTAGCACGCGTTTGAAACGCACGCTAACACTTTTTATGGCTTATCACATTAAACATTTAAAAATAAGATGGTCGTTTTTCACATTACATTGATTGTTTTCTTATTTGAAGTGATTTTGTAAAGTACTGATATACTATTTCCCTCGCGCGCACCACGAGGATTTAAGTCCGCACCACGAGCATTTACATCCGCACCAGTACCATACAACACTGCACCATGAACATTTTCGTCTGCACCACGAACATTTTTGTCTGCACCAGAAGCATACAACACTGAACTACGACCATTTTTACCTGCACCGGTAATCTACAACAGTGCACCGGAAGCATGTTGGTATGGGATGAAAGGATTTTTGTGTGAAATGGAAGTGAGTGGTTTTTTGTTGGAAAAGGAAGGGAAATTGATTGAGGTGTTGATTTTTTTGATTGAAATGATTTGGATGAAAAATGAAATTGGAAATTGGAAATTTGGGAGGGGCTTTGGGGAGTTTTTGGGGGTGGTGATTAAACGCTGCCAGGTTTGGAAGGAAACGCTGGCAGGTTTTATGAGGCAAATTTATTTATGGCACGCTTTTGAAACGCGCGCCAACTGGGACTTTTTGAACATTCTCACTTTTTGAACATTCTCAACATATCCAAAATTCAGTAATCAGAATTTTAGAAACAGATGGCTGAATTTCAAATTCGGATGTCTGAATTTCAAATTCAGATGGCAGAATTTCAAATTCAGTATTCTGAATTTTAGAAACGGATGTCTGAATTTCAAATTCAGATGGCAGAATCTTAAATTCAGTGATCAGAATTTCAGAAACAGATGGCGGAATTCAAAATTCCGCCAGTCCGGATTTGTTTCACGTAGGAAGTTAACTTTTTTATTTCTTATACTTTTACTAAGTTTATGATATATTGCGTACCCTGAGGATTGGAATCCCAAAGACCTCCACCAGGATCAAATGCTTCAAAATTAAATTCTTTATCAGTTAATCGTAATATTTTAATTCCAGCATCAGTTCTTCCATAGCCAAATGGTCCTATACCATTTTGCATAGTTGAATCTACAATAAACCCAATATAAAAATTAGAATTATGTTCGGCGTATGCCCAATCACCAGTATAGCTTTTACCATTGTTGCAGTTTATTAAATATACATAATAACCTCCAGGATTATATGAAGTAGTAGTTTTACTAAATTCAATTTCGCAACCCAACTTGGTATTAAACTCCGTAGTGGAATCAGCGCCATTAATAAAAAATTTATCCACTTTATAAGTGCCTTCAATTCTTTTAATAACTGAACGAAAACTAATACAGGGGCCGTCGGGAAATTTTTTGCAGCTCTCCAATATTGTAGTAATTATTATCAAAACTAAAATTATCTTTTTCATTTCATATTGCTATTTTTCCACCAGCATGATTTGTTGCGTATCGGTTATGATGCTAAGTCCTTTTCTTTTTAAAATCCACGCAAAGAGTTCGCAAATATAAAATGATATTTTAACGAAATCAAGTTTTAAGTCAAACATTTTCAAAAAACCTTTCATTCCATTCAGCAATGCCCTGTTCAAAAGGATTTGATTTTTTACCCTGATGGATTTTTGTTTACCTGTTTTCTATTTTTCATTTATCTTAGCAACAAATTTCAACTATGCCTTTGCACAGACATTTTTTCTCTTTCCTGATTTTCGTTATGGCATTTATTAATTGTAATTTTTGTTTTTCACAGACTGATACTTTGGCAGGTGGACATCGTAAAAACGATAGTTTAAATGGCAGGAATTTTACGGAAAAGATCAATGGAATGAACATGATTTTTGTCAAAGGTGGAACATTCACCATGGGTTGCACAAACGAACAATCGGATTGCTGGGATAATGAAAAGATTACTCATCAGGTAACCGTTAATAGTTTTTACATGGCTGCTTGTGAGACTACAGTTGCCAATTTTAAGAAATTCGTTGACAGCAGTGGCTATAAAACAGATGCTGAAAAGGCGGGCTGGAGCTATGTAAAGAAAGGAAGTGCATGGGAAATGATGGATAGCGTGAACTGGCGATGCGGTGTTGACGGGAAGAAATTACCTGAAAATGATTGGAATCATCCGGTTGTCAACATTAGCTGGAATGATGCAAAAGCATACTGTGACTGGCTGAGTAAAAAAACTGGGAAAACCTATCGCCTGCCCACCGAAGCAGAATGGGAGTTTGCAGCACGGGGTGGAAACAAAAGTGAAGGAACAAAATTCAGTGGCAGCAATAAACCGGGAGATGTGAGCTGGTATGCTGACAATTCAGAGAAAAACATTCATGCGGTGGGGCAGAAAACTGCGAATGAGCTTGGTTTGTTCGATATGAGTGGTAATGTGTGGGAGTGGTGCAATGATTGGGAAGGGGATTACTCCGCAACTGCGCAAATAAATCCAAAAGGGCCGTCAACGGGAGTTAATAAAATTTTAAGAGGCGGATCTTTCCTTAGTTTTTACTGGAGTATCCGGACGACAAACAGAAATAGTTATAACCCGGCGAATAGTTGTACAGCTAATGGGTTTAGGGTGGTTATGGGGAAATAATTTTGTTGGCAAATATTGAGTCCACTCCGGTAAATCCATTTTACCACTAAAACTCAAAAACACTATAGCATTTCCTCATTTAGAAATTGATTGTGTTTTATAATGTCGTCACTCCGTGACTTTCATTATAGCCTGTCAATTATACTACCAAACTGCCGTCACTCCGTGACTATTACCCCGAATTACCAATCTTTGCTTGACGCCAATGCGTATGTGTGGGACCACGAAAAACTATTTTGTCAGATTTTATTATTTAGTGTCTGCACGAAAACTGCTATTTAAGGAAAATGTCTTATGATTCAAACAATACAAAACAAACTTTTCCAAAGTGAAGAAAACTTTGGAAAAGTAACCCGCCATCAAAAATGGTAGTTTCCGTGCAAGCACTATTTAGTGTAGTTTCGTGATTTAGTGCTTTTGTGGCATTTTTTCTTTTTACTTTTCGGAACAGGCTCAATATTCTAGCTAAATGCTGATAAGGAAAAGGCTACAACGAGACAAATCAGCTACCAATCCAAAAATATTTATCTTTTTTTCACACAATCGTCCATCACGAAACTTTTTGTTTTTATATTTGCACCTCTTAAAATAGACATCAATATGGAAAAAGCCGAATCTCATTTTACAAAAAGGGCTGAAAAATATAATCACTCCTCAAATTGGGTGGTGGATCAAAAACTTATTCAGATGATATTCGATCTGGCCGAAGTGAATGAAAATTCGCTGGTTCTTGATTTGGCCTGTGGAACCGGATTAATTGCCAATGCATTTCATGGCAGGGTTAAAAAAGTTACGGGTCTTGACATTAGCAGTGATATGGTGAAATATGCTGATGGCTGTATGGATGAAATTATTTTCAGTCCGATTGAAAAAATGCCATTTGACGACAACAGTTTTGATGCATGTGTATGCAGGCAGGGACTTCAATTTGCGGAGCTTGACAAAGCCATCCCCGAAATTCACAGAGTGCTTAAACCGGGAGGTATTACAGTTTTGTGCCATCTGACGGCTTACAATGAAATTGACAAGGACCTCGCATTCCAGATACAGGAACTTCGCAACCCTGCAAGAAGAAATTACCTGATGCCGGACGACATTCTCAATGCTTTGAAAAAACAAGGATTGCGTGAAGCAGAAAACATTGAATACATCACCGAGGAATCAGTGAACAAATGGATAGACAACGGCGCCATTGCAAATGAGAGAATGGAAAAGATCAGAAATTTGTACAGGTCATCGAATGAGAAATTCAGGGAGATCCATAAAATAAAATTCACCGGCGACGACATACTTGATTCGATGCTGCTGGTTATTGCGAAAGCAAAAAAATAAAAAAAATCAAAGTGAGAGATCCAATTTTCATAATAGGTACTGAACGATCGGGTACAAATTTATTGCGGCTCATTCTCAATTCCCACAGCAATATTTCTGTGCCTCATCCACCGCACATCATGAAATATTTTCACCCGATTGAACATCTTTACGGCAACCTGAATATTGATAAAAATTTCAAAAAACTAATTGATGATGTCTGCAGGCTGGTTGATCTGCACACCTATCCCTGGGAAATAAAGCCAAACAGAAAACAGGTCTTCAACAATGTTACCGACAAAAAACTTCTGAATATCTATTTTGAGATAAACAATCAATATCTCAAATACGCAGGTAAAAAACGATGGGTATGCAAAAGCACTTTCATGATTGATTATGTTGCAGACATTCTGAAACATTTTCCTGATGCACGTTTTATCTACATGGTTCGCGATGGCCGTGATGTGGCTGTTTCATCAAAATCTTCAATTTTCAATGACTATCATATCTATTACACAGCAAAACGCTGGAGCAATGAACAACAATTGGGATTATCGTGGATGAAACGGCTGAAACCGGAACAGATCATGATGCTAAAATATGAAGATCTGCTGAACGACCCGGTAAAGGAAGTTCATAAAATATGTTCATTTTTGAATGAAACTTATGAAGAAGTAATGATTAAGTATCATAATTCTGCCGAAGCAAAAAAATCAGGCAGCCTTAGTATTTCCTGGGGAAACACTTCGAAACCTGTTATGGTTGGCAATAAAGGAAAGTATCTTTACAATCTTTCAAAAAAAGAAATCAAGATCTTTGAAGCGATTGCATTCGAAGAGCTGAAAGCGTTAGGGTATGAACTGAAGAACCCGATAAGTTCACTGGAAAAAGTTCATGATGAATACCTGAAACCGCGGTTCAACTATTGGTTAGCCGAGAAGTCTATGTTTATGAAAACAGAGACAATCCACATGTTCAAAGATAAGAACAGCAGGCTGCGTTTGAAAAAATTATGGTTTGTCAGGTACATCAGGATGAAGAGAAGAATTTTTTAAGAAATGGTTATTGCAGTCAAAATAGAAAGAGAAACTCAATAGCTGATTTGCAAATTTTACTTTGACATTTTTTCCGGCAGGGAGCAATAAAAAATTTGAACTGTTATTAAAATTTAATAGTCATTTATTGGATTTAATACTTTAACTTCACCAATTATCCCGGAAGTTATGCGGCAAATTGAACAGACTATACATAAAATCAAAAAGCAGAGGGAAAGTATTCTTCTAAAATACCAGGAAACACCTTTGTTCCAACGTTCGCTGAAGGATGTCAGGCGTGTTGTTATCATCAACTCCTCATCACGTTCAGGTTCGAGTCTGCTTTATGCCATTCTGCGCAAACTTCCACAGGTTTATTCCCTGTCAGGTGAGGCAGCGCCATTCTACAAATTGAATACTCTTTTTGATGGTTTCAACCTTTTTGAATCAGATAAAATTCCGGGTAATCTTGCAGACAAAGTAATGGATTATGATGGGCTTTCGCGCGATTTTTTTTCAGACCTGTATAAATCAGGGAATGGAATTTTGACCAACGATATTGACATTGATGACTATTCAGAACACCTTGTGTTACGGTTTTTACTGCAATGGGTGGAAATAGATTTTGATATTTCAGTTCTTAAATCCATTGTTCAAAAAGCTTTCGGAAGATTTGCAAAACGATTTAAAAAATTTAACCTCGAAGATTTTTACCTGATCTTACTTGAAGAAATCTGCGCAGTCTATCCCAAAGTTGATCCGTTTTACTACGACCTGAGCGCTGAGAAAGTGGCGCTGCATTTTCCTTTTCTTGATATTCCTTCGGGGCCGCCAAATGAGTATTTCAATATTGAAGAGCCTCCATTCATTTTGCTTTCGCCGGGAATAAAAGCTGACACTGATGATCTGGAAAACAAAATTCTTTTATTGAAGTCAACGGTTGATGGCTACAGGATGAACATCATTGAAAAGATATTTCCCTGTGCTGATATCCGCATCATTCATTTGGTGCGTAACCCTGCAGCAACAACAAACGGGATCTACGATGGCTGGCTGCACCGCGGGTTTTTCTCACACAATCTGCAACCCTATTTCAATGGAGATATTGAATTGAAAAAACTTTCAATCAAAGGCTATAGCGATATTTTCCCTCATGGTAATTATTGGTGGAATTTCGATCTTCCGGAAGGCTGGCAAAACTATGCTGATAAAGATCTCATTGAAGTTTGCGCTTTTCAATGGTATTCAGCAAACGCAGAGATCCTGAAATATTTGTCAGGAAGCAAGACCAAATCCTGCATGTTCCGTTATGAAGATATTATCAGAAACATTTCTTCACGCACGGAAGAGTTCAGGAAGATGCTGTATTTTGCAGGTATTCCGGAAAGTGAAATCTACGAACTCCACCTTGATGATTTACCTGTGATACAATCAACACTTCCGCCACAGCTTTATCGCTGGAAGAAAAGAAAAGATATCATCATGCGTCTGATGATAGACCCTAAAATTCTTGAAATAAGTTCACAACTTGGATATTTAAAAGAAAACATGGAGGAATGGCTATGATAAATTTTGGATCAAACAGTGAATACTCAAAGCTTAAATCAGTACTGTTGTACAAACCGGGAAAGGAAATAAATAATTACTCCAAACCTGCATTAATTGATCATTTAAGACCGATTGATCATGCTGCCATTGGTGCAGAATTTGATAATATTATTACCACTTTTGAGCATTTTGGAATTGATGCAATTCAGATTGATGCCACACCAACTATGAGTGATGACAGGATGTACCTGTACAATATGATGTATTGCCGGGACCTGTTATTTATGACTCCCGAAGGAGTAATTATAAGCAATATGGCCAACAGTTTGCGGAAAGAAGAGATACTATATGCTGAGCGAACTCTTATAAAAAACAACATTCCTATACTGCATAAAATTTCAGGTAAAGGCAGGTTTGAAGGAGCAGATGCACTATGGGTAAACAAGAGTTTGGTTGTTGTTGGTGTTGGCAACCGTACAAACTATGAAGCTTATGAGCAAATAAAATTAACGCTTTCAAAAATGAATGTTGATTGTGTTCAACTCCCCTCTTATCAAACGAAGACACAACATATTTTGGGCACTGTTCAGTTTGTTGATCATGATCTGGTGCTGTTGCGACATGAGATCACTGATAAAAAAGTTAGCAAATTCTTAGAAAAACAACATTTCACTGTAGTGAATGTTCCTGAAAATATTGAAGTGCGCACCAAACAAGCCTTAAATATAGTGACAATTTCACCGCGCAATATTATTATGACGAATGATTGTCCTGAGACCAAAGAACTCTTCATAAAAGCAGGATTAACAATTGCTGCAGAGCTTGAACTCACACAACTGATCAATGGAGCGGGAGGATTGGCTTGTGCAGTGGGGATAATTGGAAGGGAATAGATTGAATTGATTGGTTGTTATTAATTTAAATTTAACATTGAATGTACTTTTAAAAAAAATTGCTAACTTTGCATAACATAACCAAGTACGTTGCACTATGAATTCAAAACTAACAATAACAATTGATGAATCTTTAATTGATAAGGCCAGGGCTTATGCCGGGAAAAAAGGGAAAAGTTTATCCAATATTATAGAAATTTACCTTAAATCACTGACTAACGAAATTGAAAAGGACGAAATTGAAATCACACCAATCGTTAAGTCGTTAATGGGTTCTTTTAAGGCACCAAAGAATTTCAACTATAAAAAAGAAATAAAAAATAGACTTTCCGAAAAATATTTAGAGCATGAATAAAGTCCTTATTGATACTGATGTCATTCTTGATTTTTTCTTTGATCGAAAACCCTTTTCATTAAATGCTGCAATAATATTCTCCTTATGTGAGTCAAAGAAAATACAAGGATTTATAACTCCTGTTATCATTAGCAATACTTATTATCTATTACGCAAAACTGCAAGTCATGAGAAAATTATTGATAAGCTTAAAAAGTTATTATCAATAACGGAAGTTCTTTTAATGAACCAGGAAGTTGTAATAAAAGCAATAAATTCAGATTTTCCGGATTTTGAAGATGCTTTGCAGCACTCTGCGGCAATTCATCATGAACGCATTAATGCAATAATTACAAGGAATTTTAAAGATTTTAAAAAAAGTAAGATTGAGGTTTTCACGCCCGAAAATTTCATACAAACAATCATTGAAAGTTACAAATCATAATTGCCTTATCCCGCAATAATTTTGTAACCAAAACAAAAATTTATCTACTTTCGTATTTTCAATTTTATATCCTATTTAAAAAACAAAAACTATGAAAAAATTTTACACAATTTGTTTGCTAATGTTGGTCTGGGCTTATAGCGCCAATAGCCAAACCAACTTGTATTCCATTAATTTTGATTCCTACACAGCCGGCAGTAAGTTTGTTCAGCAGGCAGGCAATCCATGGACAACATGGTCAAACGCACCAGGAGGTACCGAAGATCCAGTTGTTTCAACCACACAGGCGCACAGCCCTGCCAATTCAGTTTATGTTGTAAACAACAATGACCTTGTTTTAAAACTGAACGGAAAAACAAGCGGACGTTATGAAGTAGGCTGGTATATGTACGTGGAATCAGCTAAGCTCGGATACTTCAATTTTCTGAGTAATTTTTCAGGCAGCAACTCAAACTGGGCATTGCAGGTGGAGATCTACAATGACTCTTTGTATGTTGATGCCAATGGTCCGTCAACTGCAAAGATCCCTTTTGCTCTTGGCAGATGGAGCCACATGCAATTGATAGTTGACCTTGATGATGATTTTGCAACTTATTTTGTTGACAGCACTGAGGTCGTAAGTTACCAATGGAGCAAAGGCGCCCAGGGTACTGATACCATTAAAAAACTTGATGGCATTGATTTTTATGGCTGGGATGGAACAGGAAGTTCGGTAACCGGAACATCGGGATACTATATTGATGACCTCACAGTAGATTCTATCCAGGCTCCTTCTTCGCCTCTCAATCTTACTGCTGTTCTTAACTCTGCAAATGTGGATGTGACATGGACTGCACCTACTACCCCACCTGTAATTTATAAATTAAGCCGCAACGGAACTGTGGTTGATGCAACAAATTCTCTAAACTATACCGATTTAAGCCCATGGCCAAATACTTATATTTATGGTGTAAGAGCTTATTATGGTGGACTTGGCTATTCACATTCAAATTCGGACACATTGATTGTTCCCGGTGGTGTGGCAAGAAATCTGGTATTGTTTGAAGAAGGTACTTCAATGTATTGTCAATACTGTCCGGGAGCGGCGATGGGATTGCGTGATCTGATTGATGTGAATCATAAAAATGCTGTAGCTATTGCTTATCATCCAACCTCAGGAGGCTTTGAGGATGCTTATGGAATTACCGCTGCCAACGACCGTTTGAACTATTATGCTGTTGATGCATATCCAACTGTTGTTTCAGATGGGATCATTAAAGCTGTTGGCGGCAACGCAACCACCAGTTTATACACAACCTATTTGCCAATGTACAATGAGCGTTTTGCAACACCCTCATTACAAATTCTGAACATGAACATTACACAGGTTGCTGTTGATAGTTTTGCAGCTAAAATTATTGTTCAGGAAACTTATGCTTATGCCACAGGTTGGCATCTGATGACAGCTTTAACTGAAACCAATATTGCTCAGGTTTGGGAAAACCAGACTGTGCTTGATTTTGTATGCCGTGGCATGTATCCTTCATCCACCGGAACAGCACTTAGTTTTGCAACACAGACAACCGATACGGTTAATCTGAATTTCTCAACTGCAGGCTTTGTTAAAAATAATTGCAAGTTTATTGCTTTCATGCAGCATCAGGCCACTAAAGAAGTTACCCAGTGTATGTGTATTGACATGTCGAGCATACTTGGAATAAATGAACTGCAGGGTAAAAACATCAGCATATATCCTAATCCTGCAACCGATTATATCATGACTCTTACGTCAGGCAAAGGAAATCTTTACATTTATGATATCACTGGAAAACTGGTTAAATCAACAGTAATTTTCAATCCTACGCAAGTGATTGATGTTTCGAATCTGACCAAAGGAGTTTATATTGTAAAGATGAGTACACCAGAAAAGAATTTTACTGAGAAACTCGTTATTCAATAATAAAAAAACTCCAGATCCCAAACTCCAAATCCCAAATCCCAGGCACTGAACGAAGCCCTTCCTGGAATTTGGAGTTTGGGATTTGGAATTTGAGACTTTACTTTTGGAATTTTCAAGCCTCATCTTTGCCTTTCTTGCTGCCCTGGCTGCCGGTTTTGTAAATGCTATTGCAGGGGGAGGCACTCTTATCAGCTTTCCGGTTTTGACATTTATTGGCCTCCCTCCTGTTATCGCCAATGTAACAAACACACTTGGTCTGTTGCCGGGATATCTTGGAGGTGTATTTTCACAACGACATCATTTCAAAGAACAGAGACAACGGTTGTGGAAAATTTTGCCAGTAAGCATAGCTGGTGGTGTAGGTGGAGGATTGCTGCTTTTGAATAATTCTGAAAGTTCGTTTCGCACTCTCATCCCTTATCTTATTCTTCTTGCTGCATTGCTGCTGGCAGTGCAGACACCTGTAAAAAAAATGCTTGAAAAGCGAAGAGGAAAATCCTATTCAAAAAAAGCAGCAAATGTTTGGCTTTTTGTTTTTGTTTTTCTGGCTGCTGTCTATGGCGGGTATTTTGGTGCCGGACTTGGTGTGATGCTGATGGCCATTCTTGGATTGGCAATGAGCGATAGCCTGACAAAGCTGAATGTATTAAAGCAGGCAATTTCATTAAGTGTAAATTTATCGGCTGCAATTTATTTTATTTTTTCCGCACAGGTCCAGTGGTTGTTCGTCATCATCATGATGGTTGGGGCAGTAAGCGGAGGTTTGCTTGGTGGCAAACTTGCGGACAAGATAAGGCCGGAGATTTTAAGATGGGTGATAGTGGTTATTGGTGTTGCAGTGGCAGTGGTTTATTTTGTGAAGTGAAAGATCAGAAATCCACGAAAAAGGCAAGCAATCCCAATCCTACCAAAACAGTTCCGGTAAACAGTTTTTCATGATGTTCCAGGGTATGCAATCTCAATCGTTGTGTGCCTTTGATGCAACTGTAAACCAAAATCAGCATCAGTGATACAGTAGAAAAAATGTAAACTGCGGAAAGAATGAAAATGCCTTTCCATCCCATCATCCCGGCCTGGAAATAATATGTTTCAATTTCAACACATGGAGTAAGGAACATGGCTAAACTCAGGCCAAAAAGTATCCCGGCTTTTGTTTTGTTCTTTTTATTTATTGCATCAATTTTATCATGATGATGGTGGTGATGAAGGTTGTTTTTTAAATCAAGAAAAATATAAACAGTGCCCATTGCAATCAGAATGGATGGTGAAATGTAGGTCATCAGTGAACTGTAAATATTGGCGAGGCGAATACCAATAAAACCAACAATTATACCAATGAGGATTGTGCTTAAAGTATGGGCAAAGCCGATAATGAGTGTAGCCGACAAGGTTTCTTTCATTGTCCATTTTTCTGTTTTCCCAATTGCCACAAGAGGGATCCAATGGTTGGGAATGGCAGCATGAATTAAACTTAAAGCAAGGCTGCCAATGAATATTTGCCACATAACTGTGATTTTTTATTCGTGTGAAGCTTTATCTTCTATGGGTTTCTCAATTAAAAAGTATGCGCCAAAATTTATGTCGCCTTCATCAACCAGTTTGAAATTGCTTCTTGTGAAAAGCTGTCGCCAGTATTCACGTCCGGGGAATGCAAAGCTTAAAACATTTGCGATGGCAAAAGAAGAATAACCCCTGACAATAATGATCAGTAAAAACCTGCCACCGGGCTTTAAGACACGCCACATTTCTTTTAATGCGATCAATTTATTTTCTCCCAAATGGTCGTACATAAATGAACTCACCGCAGCATCAAAGGAGTTATCGGTGAATGGCATTTCAGTGATATCTCCCTGTTCAATTGCAACTCTTTGAGTGATGCCTGCCAATTCAATGTTGTGACGCAATAATGCTTTTCCTCCTTCATCAATATATTTGGCATCGAAGCGGTCGAAAGCAACAATAGTGAAATCGGGCGCTACTTTTGCAAGAGAAATGGTGGTGCGACCTGCCCCGCAACCGGCATCGAGAACTTTACTTCGTCCGGTTTTAAACAGGTCCACATAAGGCAACACAAGACCAGCTTCACTTTGTGAGGCTTTGGCAATGATGTTTCCGATAAAAAAATTAATTGCAAGTAAAAGCAAAAAAGTAAAAACTACAAGCTGCCAAATTGCAATACCTTCCAAAACGTAATAGAAATAGAAAGCAAGAAGAGCAACAATAAAGGAAGCAAAGCCAAAGCCCATGCTCCATTTCACTGACCAGCCAAAATTGTATGCATCTGCCGGAGTTTTTTTACCAAACTTCGCCAGGAATTTTTCGGGCAATAACATCCAGCCGCCAAAAAGTGTGATGAGTAAAATCAGGGTGTGACTTGCAACGAGCCCGATCAAAATGGATGAGAATATTTTTTCGTTCGGCAGCCAGTTGATAAATACTATTGCCAGTATGGAAGCGCCTATGATCACTATCCATACATGTGAATGATTGGAGAACCATGTTTTGTTTTTTGTTTTCATTTCTAAGATTATTTTAGTGCAGCAAAGATCCGGAGTATTTGGGATTTTGAATTTGCATTTCTTGGGGAATGATTTGCAAATCTTGCGAAGAGTAGGTATGGAGATAAGAGATATAATAATTTCACCCTTCCGGGGTTTTGGAATCTGCTGCCTTATTTTATTACAATAATATCATCCCCTCGGGATTTTCGAGAGATAATTGATAGACAACTTCAAGCAAAATTATTTTGCCGGCTTGACAGGAACCAGCAAACGCCTGTTGATTTCATTGTAAGGCATTGAGGAAGGACATTCATCAAATATTTCATAGCAGATAATTTCGGCTATTTCATAACCCATTTCAGCAAGGTATTTATGATTAAGCGCCATCAATTTGTCGAGTGTGGATTCAAGATTTCCACTCATTGAAAAGTTGGCATATTTCCCCTCGTTCATGGTTAAAAGATCAATTCCCTTGTGAGTTTTTATTTCATTTTTCAATTCTATTCCTGCAATGTACCTGCATTTATCGGGTGAAGTATAAAAAGGGACATCAAGCCAAATACCAATATACCTGGTGTCGGGAGCTACCATATCATGCGGAATTGCCCATTGTAGCAAACTTTTGAAGGCAAAAGAAATATTTTCGGGATGGCTGAGGGTGGTTTGATAACAGGCAATTTGAAGGGATGGAAAAGTGTTGATAGTGGGCGAAGGTACAATGTGAATATCAGGTAGCTTCTCCATCTGTTTCACAATACCGTAATTCCAGTGATCCGAAACTTCGAGAGCAGGACCTGTTTTATTTGTTTTAAATTGTAACGTATTGGGAGAACCTTTTTCCAAAGGCATTTCTCTGAATTCTTCGGCTGAAAATCCATAATAATTCCTGAATGCACGTGCGAAAATTGATGGTGATGAAAAGCCACAACCCATTGCAATTTCAACAACGGGAAGATTTTGAAAAACCTTGAGATGATGGGCGGCTCTTTCAAGGCGCAGCCTCATGACATATTGTTTTGGAGATTCCGAAATTGCAGCGGAAAATATTTTCTGAAAATGAAAAGGTGAATAACTGGCAATGCCTGCAAGGGTTTCGAGAGAAACATCACCTGCCAGATTCAGGTTGATATAATGCAACACCCGGAGTATCCTTTGACGGTATTCGGGATTGATATGATGGTCTGGCTTGTGCATTTTAATATTGCTGTAAAAAAGGTAATTGACGAAAACAAAAGTAATAAAATTGTGAAAAGTGTTTTAGGAAAAAACAAGCAGACAAGAATAAGTTCAAACAATTTATCCTATATTCAGAGTCGCTTCTGCTTTTTCAAACTAAACTTTAAATGACTCAAGCTTTCGCTTCATTTTATCAAGCTAAAGCTACGTAAAAGATAGCTGTCGCTACATTTTTTCTAGCGTTAGCTTCATTGACTCAAGCTAACGCTACAACATTTGTAGCTATCGCTATCTTTTTTCTGGCGATAGCTACGTTTTATGTAGCGATAGCTACAAAATAACTAGCTGTCGCTTGATTTAAGCAAGCTTTAGCTTGACAAAATCAAGCTAAAGCTACATTTATTCAAGCTATCGCTACATTTTGTATAGACACATTTACAGATTTTAGGGTAGCATAAAGTAGATTGTGTAAACTGGATTTGGGGAGCATCAATCTAGGCTTGTTCCTCCGTGGAGCGCAGCGGAACG
>CAISZK010000355.1 GCA_903889915.1 uncultured Bacteroidota bacterium | reverse complement strand
GGCCAATCTGATAATTTCATTGGCTCTTTTTGGAGTAAGTCCGCGCTTATTGACAAGCGCATGCATCAATTCTTTGTCAGCTATCCTCGGTACTCTGATGATCTGAGTTCTTGAAATAATTGTGCTGATAACCTGTTCATGATTTTCGCAGATCAGCAGAAACAGGGTTTTATCAGGAGGCTCTTCGAGAATTTTCAATAGTTTTGGCGCAGCCGAGTGAAACAATTTTTCGACCATCCAAATGACCATGATCTTGTATTCCGATTCATAGGATTTTAGCGACAACGTTTTGATCACTTCATTGCAATCATTGGCGTTGATGATCCCCTGTTTGGTTTCCATCCCAATTGCCTCATACCAATCGGCAAGCGAAATGTAACAATGATTTTCGATGAGCAACGAACGCCAGTCAGCAAGGTATGAAGCGCTGATGGGCTTTTCCTTTGTAGCAGAAAAAGGATAAAGAAAATGCAGATCAGGGTGCACTACTTTTTCATATTTCACGCATGAACGGCATACACCACACGAATCATCTTCCTGTTTGTTTTCGCAACAAATATATTGCGCATAAGCAAGGGCAAGCGCAAGCTTTCCGCTGCCTTCAGGACCCAGAAAAAGTTGTGCATGACTAACCCTGTTTTCTTTCACTGAGCGGATAAGCCGCTTTTTAACCTCTTCCTGTCCTGTAATATTTTTAAACAACATGTGCTGATAATTGAAAAATCAAATTTACTTAAATAATTTAATTGGCGGGAAAAGGTTTGAAAAATTTACGCAGGGAGCTGAGGTTTACAGAATAGTTTGCTTTAAAAGTCCGCTATCTCCTATCAAATCCGGGTTTTAATTTCTTTTTATTTTTAAATAAATTTTTAAAACAATTAAATTATGAAAGAAAAAAAGGAAAAAAAGATTGAATCAAAGTTCAAACAGATATGCAATCGTTATGACCAAATGGGTAGAATGATTGCATCGGAAAACACCGGCGGACCTACGGATTTTGGCATAGCCATGAATGTGGGATCCTCAACCATTAAAAGAGAAATTGAATACATGAGAAAGGAGTTGGCAGGACAAGGTGTCAAAATTATTTGTGATCGTAAAAGGAAAACTTACAGAACAAACATTGAAGGTTTGATCACGGCAGAGTTCAGAATAGTTTTCAAGCCCAAAACCTGAGACTACTCCGAAAAGTAAAAAAGAAAAAATACCACAAAAACACAATCCCGCAGCCCATGCGGGATTGTGTTTTTGTGGTAAAATAGACTATCGGAATGGACTCAAAATTCAAGCCCATTTTTTGGTCTTGAGAAATGTTAGAACTGATTTATTTTTGTGACATTGTTTAACCTTAAAAAAATTTAAACTATGCCTGATTATGCATTTCCCGCATGGGACGCGGCCAAAAAGGCCTTAGCAAAAACCGCCTTAGACAACCTTCGGACGGCGGTTGGGAGTTATCTTGTGAACCTTACTCCCTTAGAAAGAAAAAAATATTTCAAACTGGGCAATGAAAGGATTCCTTTTGTTGAGAAGGCAAACGAAACGGCGCATCAGCATACCGGCGCTTTGCCTTCAAATTTCAGCCTCACCAAGTTTGATAATCTTGACTCCATCAGAACTGAACTCAGCGAAATCATGAATTATGGTTCTGATATTTTCGAAGGCATGAATGATGCCATCATGCTTGCCGGTGTTGAAGAACTCAACATGAGCAATGATATTTACAAATATTTTAAGATCACTGCCAAAGCCGATACACCTCTGAATGGCCAGGTTGCTGAAATGGGTAAAGTTTACAAAAAAACCGGCAACAGAATTGAACCTACCGGTGTAACTGTTCCAGCAGGTGCATCCATTAAACTGAACGGGTTACAGAAACTTAGCCACGTTGTAAATTCGGGTAAAACAATATTAACATGTGGTTGCCCCGATGAATTAAGTGGCAAATTAAAACCTTTTGATGCAGTGGATATTCAACCGGGGGAATCGTTCCAATTGCCAGCCGGCCACACAACAATTATCATCACAAATAAGGATGCCGGCAATCCGGGTGAGGTAACAGTGAAAATAGCATAAATAATTCTTTTTTTAAACAAGACCCGTCAGCAAAACAGAGGTCAAATGGTTCACAAGGCTGACGGGTTTTTTTATGTCCTTTCGTTTGCAGCACACAGATAGCATATAACACACCGGAAAAGTTTGAACGCCGCAAATTGCAAGCATTAAGCACTATATAAGTTTAGGAGCTTTTAAGACAGGCTCCAAAGAGACGTAATTTACTTCAACGACCTCCTTCGGAAGGAGGTGCGAGATGTAATTTACAAGGTGATTGAACTTCGGAAGGAGGTGCGAGACGTAATTTACTTCAATGACCTCCTTCGGAAGGAGGTGCGAGATGTAATTTACAAGGTGATTGAACTTCGGAAGGAGGTGCGAGACGTAATTTACTTCAACGACCTCCTTCGGAAGGAGGTGCGAGATGTAATTTACAAGGTGATTGAACCTCGGAAGGAGGTGATTTTAGGAAATTAATTGCAGGAAAAAGGGTGGTAAAACTGGTTTAAAATTATTTTTCAGCTACGACATCATTTGGCATAGGCAGGGTTTTATTTTGCAGTGGAATTAATTTTACTCTTAATTTTAAATGGTATGAAACTTTCAAAACTTTTCTGCAAAACAATTGCGATTTCAAAGCGAATATTCTTAATCATTTAGATAGCGACATCTATTCAGATTACGATGGTATTCACCCAGGGAAATTATTTATAAAAGTGTTTCGATCCCTCTATTCAGTATTTGATATTTCCTGCAAGATAAGTATTGATGAGGAAGAATTTATGGAGGGATAACTACACGAGATAAGTGAACTCTGAAAATATTTACAGGTGTGACACTTCAAACAATGATTCACAAAAAAAATTACGGATTTTATCAGCTACAAGGCATTTATTATTTTTAAACATTAATGTCCGATTAAATTTTTATATCGTCACGAAGTGACTTTAATAGCGCTGTCAATTTTTTATTACAAAGATTAAATCACTACGTGATTAGGGCTGTAATCGGGTTTGAAAAACTCCGAAGTTTCGGGGTGAAATCTTTGTAATAATGATACATGTCACGAAAAGGAAGCCCCATAGGGGCGATATCTTCGGAACATCATATTTTATGCGGTTTTAAAGACGGTTGTAATAATTTTTCCGGACACTAATAATTATTAAAGATAGCCTGGCTGTCTGGATCAAGTATCATGAGATTTCGATATTCTATAATAGTACAATTACCAAAGCAGAAGGAAATTGCCGGTTTTACTGACTATCAAAGCTGAAATAGCAATAGCTCATGACGATTGACAATTGACTAATGACCATTGACTATTATTTCATCCATTCATACAATGCATAATGTTCTCCGTTCATGCCAAGTGATTCGTAAACTTTTCTTGCAGTAGCATTGGTTTTGTCAACAAAAAGCCGCAAGCCTTTGTACTGTCCGTTCTGCTCAACAACAGATTTCAAATGTGCATACATCGCTTTAAAGGCACCTCCTTTTCTGTACTGAGGAAGCACATAAACAGAGTGTATCCAAATCACCTGTCCGTTGCGCCAGTCGCTCCATTCGTAGAGAGTCAGCAATGAAGCAACCACTGTATTTTCTTTTTCAGCAATAATATATTTGCCGGTTGAAGGATCATCAAGAATTTTATTCACACCATTAATCACAGTGGGTTTATCAAGTTCCAGGCTTTCTGTTTCCCGCGCCATGGCAAGCTGGAAGTTAGCGATGGTTTCCAGATCTTCTTTGTTTGCTTCTCTTATTTTCAACATGATTTTTTAAAGTTTTATAAACAGAACACTGCTGACACTGTTCGATAATGGTCGTTACTTTTTTATTTTTTTACAAAAATACCTCTTTCATTTCAATTCATCATTACAGGTAAAAAATCGTCATAATTATGAGTATATTTGTGACCGTTCAAATCAACAAAAAATGAAATTATTTTTCTTATCGCTTTGTATTTTATTGGCTGTTGAAGGGCACGGACAGGTTTTTGATTCTACGGCCATTTATATGAAACTTGCCAACTCAAAATTCGGTCAAAATGATTATGCCGGTGCATTGAAATTATATACACAGGCTATACGGTTAAAGCCAACCTCGGCAACTGCATATGAAATGAGAGGCATTATGAACTATTCACTGAAAAATTATACAGATGCATCCGCTGATATTAACAGATCTCTTCAGCTTGATTCCAATTGCGGCGACTGTCATTTTTATCTTTCCAAAATAAACGAAAAACTCGGGAATACTGATGAGAGTAAGAAAAACAGGACAAAGCTGAAAACAGATATGAATTTTCAGATGGCGCAACAATACCTGAACAGCGGCAACGACAAGCTTAAACAGAACGATTATAAAAGCGCCGAAGAAAACTATAACAAAGCGCTTGCTCTGTTCCCGGCATACAATGATGCCATTTATCAAAAAGGCTGTGTGAAGATCAAAACAGGTTTGTATAAAGAAGCCATCGTATTATTTGATACATTGCTCAAACATGACTCAACTTACACAGATGCCTTTCTGATGCGTGGCGCATCTTATCTGAAACTGCTGAATTATGACAAAGCTCTTCCCGATTTTTCGAAGGTCATCAAACTTCGTCCCAATGATGGAAACGCATATTTCAACAGGGGTAGCACGTATTATAACCTGAAAAATAATGACAGCGCCTGTACAGATTGGCAAACGGCCTATAAGCTCGGAGTGAAAGAGGCAGGAGTGAAAATGGGGAAGTTTTGTAAGTAAGGAAGAGAAAATTCCAAGTTCCAAATTCCAAGTTCCAAATTCCAAGTTCCAAATTCCAAGTTCCAAGTTCCAAATTCCAAGTTCTAAATTCCAAGTCAAAAAATCCACACATAAAAAAATCCGGAAACCCCGGGAAACACAAGCATCCCGGGGTTCCGGATCTCTTTTTTCAAAACGATATTACAAAATAATTATCGTTTTGGCAGGACCATAAGAACCAGACAAAGCAGGATTCCTGTGGTTGTACCATCTTACAAAATACAAAAGTTCACGACCAATGTTTTCAGCGCCTACATTCAGCACATCCTTTGCACGTGTATGAAAACTGTTGTTGAAACATTCATCCGGCGAAATCGGAGCCATTTTCTTTACCTTCGGATGAAGTTCAGGGTTCTCCATTTTTTGATCCACAATGTCGTAAGCAATATCCCATCCTGTGGCATCCGGATTGATCTTACCTCTTTTGCTGTCCTTGGTTGTACGACACATAATCTCAATTTCTCCGCCTCCCGGTTGTTTGGCAAGTTCATAACACTAATAAAATTGATTGTTTATAATTTTTTTAATTAATTTTGAATTATTTAACATGTTTTTGATTTACACTGAGAGGGTGAGACCCTTTTTGTTTGGCGATTTATTGAAATCGCCAATGACAATTAATGACGCAAAGCTAATGACACCGCAGTATAATACCCACATAGCGGATCTGTACTCAGCCACGTTTTAATAATTGGATTTGCAATCCCACCATAATTTCCCTCTTACAGCGTAAACGCAATATTGATTTTTGCCTGCCTTTTGGATAATCTTTTTTCCTCTTACCCCAAAAAACTAAAATTCACCTTCCCATAATTCCTGTGTTCTTTAAACGCGGGATGTTTTGTGAAATCGAAATCGCGGGAATGTTCTATGATCAGTATGCCGCCTTCTTTCAGAAGTTTTTTGTCCATCACAAGGTCGGGGATGGTGGATACATTCTCCATTTCATAAGGGGGGTCGGCAAAGATGAGATCGTATTGGAGTTTGCAGAAACCAAGAAAACCGAACACGTTTGCCTTCACAGCTTTTATTTGTTGAAAACCCATAGTGGTTGCTGTCCTTTTTATAAAATCAACACAATGGAAATTATTGTCAACTGCCGTAACAATACTTGCTCCCCGCGATGCAAATTCAAAAGAAATGCTGCCTGTTCCTGCAAAAAGATCGAGCACAGCAAGACCATCAAAATCTATACGGTTGTTCAGAATATTGAAAAGACTTTCTTTGGCAAAATCAGTTGTTGGCCTTACGGGAAGATTTGCGGGGGGATGTAGTGGTCGTCCTTTATGTGTGCCGCTGATGATTCGCATGTGAGTAGAGAAGTTAGAAGTTAGAAAACAGATCGAAGTACATTTGTTCGGGCATTTCTTTTAAGGCTTCGCAGAGTTGAATGTTATCGGGTCTTTGTGCGAAGGAAACATTCCTGATGTAGCGGTATATTGTTTCGTAGCCGGATGATTCTTTTGTTATTTCACCTGCAAGCATGATGGGTGTGGCACTTGTGTCCATGCCAAGTTTTTGGTAAACATTGAGGATATAGTAAATAATATCCTGTGCCGATGAAAATGTAAATGAATTGCAAAATTTCAACCTGCCATTATCAGCAACAATCACATCAAAGCGGTTGCCGCTGAAATACACAAACACTGTCTCCGGTGTGCTCTTTATTTTCAACCGTGAATTGATCAGGATGGTGCAGGTGTTTTGAAATTTGAGATCCGTGAACCATTGCCTGCAAACCTTTTCAACACTTAGAGGAACCTGGTAAACATTTTTCACGGCAATGCTTTCAATACTGTCAAAGTGAACCGCTTCCTTCGAGGCCAGGGAATGATTGAATTCAATGTATTTCTCCGCCTCTTCTTCCTTGAAGAGTTCAGCCGGTATCAGTGTATAAACAGCAGAGTCAATAATGACATTTGCCTTGTTGTAGTGCCTGCCAAGTGAAAAGGAATCTGATCTTATCTTTTCGAGGGAATCAGCAAAATTACCCGGGTCATCATTGTTATCAAACCTCCATGATTCGAAAGCAACGATGGTGCTTCGCGAAGTGTCAAGAACAGCAATTTCAAATGTTGTTGAGGCAATCCTAACAGATAATTTTTGTTCAATGCCATTGCCAAATGAGTCGTCTTTTATGGATAAATTTTTTGTTGTCATTGGTCAATAGTCAGTGGTCAATAGTCAATAGTCAATAGTCAGTAGTCAGTAGTCAGTAGTCAGTAGTCAGTACATTGCGTTTGATCATTAATGACCATTGACGGCTGACCATTGACTTTATTAAAAATTATATTGTGCGGAAAGTAAAACGCGAAGATTATAATAGGTCTTTGTATCAGTAACAGTATCGAGCCAGCCTTTGGTACCATAGGCAGCCGTAGTGTATTCAAATTCCGAACCCAGTGTTACATTGCCTGAAGTCCATAAGAAGCGCGGAGCAACACGGTAAGCCATGTCAATATTTTCTCCCCTTGAATAATAAGCTCCCCAGATATTATGCTGAGAGCCGAGGTTCTTTGCAAAGCCCACAAACAATCCGGCATTGAACTTTTTGTTATTGGTTGAAAAATCTCCCCAGCATGTTACCTGGTCAAGGTTGGTGTATGTCAGTTTTCCTGTGGCTGTGTCAACTTTTTCAACGGCATATCCGCCCATCATAGAATACTCGTATAAATTCTGACCAACGACACCTTGAAGTTTTATGGTGAATTTATCAAACTTCATTTTGATAAACGCACTTGCAGCCATGCAGTCAATGGATTCATCGGCCACCAATGAGCTGTCGGTTTTCAGGCGGGGAACAAGTTTGCGATAATTGCCATCCAGCCCACACAAAAATTTATCTCCGTTTTTATACTGCAATTGTAAATTCAATTCAGGGATGGCGCTGTTGCGCATATATTCGTATGAAGCTCCGGCGGGACCGGTATTAGCAAAATCCCTGTCGGTTGATGCCACTGCAACAATGTTGAATTTTCCGAAACTCTTTGTGTATCTAACCTGCGGCTGTCTTGAATAAGGGTGAAACGGGGCGCCTGTATTGAGAGAGATCACATAAGGTATCATTTCCGGAACATTCAACGGATTCCAGTACTGTCCCATCAACAATTCAGATTTGGCCCAGGTGAGTTTAATATAGGCGTGACGCAGCCGGAAAGCATCGTTTTCAGATGAAGAGGGACCGGTAAAATCACCTTCAATATAGGCCATTGTTTTTGCGCCAAAGGCGTTGGGGCCGGTAACAGTACCATTAAGCCTTGCTGACATGGCATATTCATTAAACGCAGGCTTGGCATTGATGTCTTTTCCATTTTTGTCGAATGATGCATTTGCCGGATAAAACAAAAGCATTGCATCGCGTGTGTTCACTGTTTGCCTTGTGTCAAAAGCGCCTTCGGCCTGAACAAAACCTGTGAAGTTAATACCAAATTTTTTGACACTGCCTGTATCTTTGTTTTGTCCGAAAACAAGCAGTTGTGTCAATGAGAGTGTGAGAATGAATGTAAAAATCTTTTTCATGGGGTTTAAATTTAGTGGCCAAAGGTAAAAAAATGTTTGAATTTAAAAATTGATTGCGGAAAAATAGATGGTTGGGTAAATAGAATGTCGGGTAAAATAAAAATGAAATAATGCAGACAGCATTGTAATGTCAGGAAATGGCAAAAAACAAAATTATTCCGTTGTTCTTAATTGAAATAAAAGAAAACCGCCAGGATAATATTCACCACAATGATAATTGCAAAACCTGTAAGCACGGCTCTTTTGATTTTTTTCCCGGCAAAAAAAGCGGTGTAAACTGATTTCACAATATTGTTACTGATGATGGCCTGCAAACTTGCCAGAGCAAGGATATTCTGGGCAACTGCGTATTTACCCTGAAAGATATTTATCAGGAACGGGTCAATGTCGGTG
Source organism: uncultured Bacteroidota bacterium (assembly GCA_903889915.1). GTDB lineage: Bacteria > Bacteroidota > Bacteroidia > Bacteroidales > CG2-30-32-10 > CAISZK01. The sequence continues at coordinate 10,009 of CAISZK010000355.1, read as the reverse complement.
ATACCTACGATCAATGATAACACTTTCAAACCCTCTTCTCCGAAATTTGAAATGGCATACCAGGTAAGAATAGTAAAGATCACATAGAGCAGCATAAAAAGAAGCGCCACTTTAAATTCAAGAGGGTTCTTATCATCCTCAACGACTTCATTGGTTTTATCAGTGTTTTTATTGAACCTGATAATGATAAATGCAGTGGCGGCTGAAACAATGAACAGGATGAGTAAACTTGGCAAAAGCAATGAAAAAAGTGAGGCATTGAAAATGAATAGCAGTATGAGTACACGCAGATACATCATACTTGTTGCAAGAATAATTGCTCCGGCAAAATGGTATTTATTGGAACAGGTGTTCTCCCTGCTTTTTTTCGAAAGTATAAGAGTGGTAGCCGTACTGCTGTATAATCCACCAAGGATACCCGTGAGGATAACACCGGAATTTTTAAACACAAATTTTTTCAGCAGATAACTCAGATAAGAAATTCCCGAGATGACAACGACGGCAAGCCATATTTTATAAGGTGTAATGCTCAGGTAAGGTACAAAAGGCGTGTCAGGAATTGCAGGCAGAATGATGCCGGCAATGATCAGGAACTTTCCGAGTGTGATGAATTCGTCCTTATTAAATTTCTCCGTTATTGCACCAAAAGAATCTTTCAGTTCAGTAAAGATAAGAACCGTTACAACCACGAGCATGAACAACCATTTGGGCTGTGTGATGATGAGCGGTGCCAGACAATAGGTCAGCAATGCAACAATGATGGTTGTGATGCCATACAATTTAAAATTGACAAGGCGGACGTAATAATAGATGGCCAGAAAAACACTCAGCACAAGTCCGCCACCCATAAATAAAGAGTAATCGCCGGGTTTGATAACGCAAAGAATATAGCCCAGGATGCCAATAAAAGTAAAGGTACGGTCAGTGCCGAAAGGTTTAAATTCAATGTTGTTTGGATGAAGACGACGCTGTGCAAGCCCTATGATCAGCGCAAACAGTGTAACAAGTGCGAAGTTGATAAGTTCGACCGGGATATCTTTGATCATAAATTAAAAAAAGATAAAATGTCTTTTTTATGTAAAAATAAAGGTTCGGAGATTCTACAAATTTTACCTGAACTACTTTATTATGGTAACATCTTTTGTGATGACTGTTTTTCCACAGGTAAGCCGCAGATAGTAGATACCTGCTGCAAAATTATCAGTCTTCACCGTAAATGGATGATCACCCTGCCCCATGGTTCCACTATGTATTGCCTGGATTTCTTTGCCTTCGGCATTGATGAGGTTAAGCACCACATCCGATGAATTTGGCAGGTGAACATTGAACGAGAATGAACCGTTTGATGGGTTGGGATAAACATCCGAAACCTGAATCAGATTTCCCATTGTATTTTCAGTAATACCAACATGATTATAGATCCTGTTGGCAGCAACCGCAGATGCCTGAAGGTCGCCAAGATTATCTCCACCAATCAATGCAAAACTAACCTTCACCGAGTCACCCGGCAACAGAACAAATGGTCCGGTACTAAGCACATCTGCCACATCATCTCCACCGTTAAAATATCCGGCAATATTCCGGTTAATAGGAGTTCTCAGCGTGTAATACTTATAATAATCGGAGAATCCATTTAAAAGATTTATGCTGGTTGTGGTACCATTACTGTTTCCTGCCAGATCAATGGCATAATGGTGCAGAGGGCTGGCTGAAAGAAGTTCGATACCCAGATAAGGCCCACCCTGTGAAGAGTAAGTATAACTCATGTTGTTTAAAGGATCAAAATCAATGCGGTCTTTAAGTCCGCCCGTACTGATATCATAATCCATAAACAAGCCGGCATACAGCGAACTCAGCCCAACGGTTCCGTTATTTTTTATAGAGTAATCCAGTATAACGAATTTGCTTCTTGTGGCAGTATCCCATGCATATCCGTTATTGGTGATGGTTAGATTCATTTTGTTAACACCGGCATTGTTATCATTGAAAACACATTCTGCATCAAAGTCCGAAACAACGGGTGGAATAATTTTATGCACCACCTGAACTGTAGCAAAATCATTGTCAAAATTGCCAAGTACTTGTCCATAGATATCATCAGAAACCTGGTAATTGCTGTTTCCAACCATAAAACCTCCGCAACTCAAATACGAAGCGCTGTTATTGTAAGTGACGCCTATACCCTGCGTCAAACCGGGCATATCGTTGTATCCTATCCTTCCTTTGCTTGTCATTGTTGTTTTCAATTTATTGGTATCAATATCTAAATAATCCTTGTTCACGATAACTGAAAAGTATTGAGATGAAGTGTAGTTTAAAGCCGCATCTGTAAAAGTAATTTTAAAATTTATCTGGGTACTGACAGGGACACCAGATAAAATTTCTGCTTTAAATGGAATGATGTAATTGTTTCTTGATGCAAGCGTGTTTATTTGACCAAGATTTACTGTTGATTTACTTATGGTCACATAAGGGCTGGTAGTGCTGATCACAGCTGTCAGACCGGCTGTTGAAGGGTCAAGATAATTCTTGTAAACTCCGGATATAAACAATGTATCTCCCGGGATAAAGACACCATCGTTATGATCGGCGATACTGTCGGAGGTCATTTTGATCCAGGGTGAGTTTTGATTCGTAACTGCTTTGAACATGTTCAATCTTCCGGTACCCATTAATCCGGCATAAGGAGCATTGAAGGGGATAGTATCAATATTATCTGCAGTGGATTGAAGTTTAGCAGCTATCTGCATTGCAGAAAAAGTAGGATATTGCGCTTTTACTATTCCGGCTGCTCCGGCAACAATTGGTGCAGAAAACGAAGTACCTGTACTTTGTTGATAAACCTGATTGACCCATGTTGACCAAACTTTTGCACCCGGCGCTGAAATACCCACTGTATTGCCCCATGTAGAGCCTGTTCCATTGGTTGTATCAACCCATTTATGATCATGTATGTCCGTAGCAGTAACACTCAAAACATTGTTGTAAGCTGCAGGATATACCGGATAATCATTATCATTATTCCCGCTTGCTGCAACAACAAGAGCGTTCATATTGTTCGTGGCATAATCTACAATGTCCTGTCCAAATTGGCCGGCTCCACCATAACCTCCCCATGAACAATTTACAATACTGCATCCATGATCCACTGCATAAACAATACCCTGGTAACCCATTGTGTAATTGCCGGTATTATCGGTAACTTTTACAGGCAGGAATTTACATCTGAATCCTGTTCCTGCAACTCCGATACCATTATCAGTAACTGCTGAACTTAATCCGGCTACAAATACACCATGTCCCAGAGCATCATATTGCGGTTTGTTATCATTGTCGGCCCAATCCCATCCATAGTAGTTATCCAGAAAACCATCGCCATCATCATCTACACCATTTACAGGGTCAGCATAATTTCTTTTGACATTCGGGTTAAGGTCGGGATGAAGTGTATCTGTTCCGGAATCAATAATTCCAATCACAATATTCGTGTCTCCCTTTTGAATATCCCATGCCTGGTATGCTCTGATTTTTTTTAAATGCCATTGTCCGTTGGCGCCCAAAGTAGAATCGGCATAATAGTCGTTGGGGATGTAATAACCGAAGGGATGTGGCAGATAATGCGGCTCTGCATATTCCAGAGTACCCGTTGCTAAAAGTCCATTGATTGCTTTCTCTATGGAAACTGTAGCGGAATATTTCAATTCATAGATGAGTGACAGGTCAACCATTTTTTCACCATATTGATTGAGCAATTTTTCAGGTGGTTTTTTACCCTTAAACATCTTTACAACCTGAGTTGCATTGATAGCATTTAAGGCCACACTTAATTTTGGAATATCAATGATATTTTCACTGCAATGTGACCGGAAAGCAGGCTTGATTTTGATAATAACCTGTCCCGGTATATAATCGTTATCGGCAACATGAGGTGGTAAAGTGAATGATCTAACCTGAGCATTTGAAAATGAAAAAGTCAAGATAAAAAGGATCAGCAGAAAATATTGCTTGTGTTTCATGATGAAAGTTTTTACGAAGGTAATATAGTATTTTTAAATATCAAAATAATTTATCAAAATCAGGAACATGATCAAGGAAGGAAAATTCACCTTTTTGTTGGTCAATATAGCAGCAATAATGCATCATGCCATTTGTCACAACAAGGTATTTAACCTTTAAGGTCATGTTATATCTTGCCACCTGGTCGAATGATTTTTGAGTGATCTTCACTTCAGGAGCTTTACATTCTACAAGTAAAGAAGGAACAAATTGACTGTTGAAGACCACAATATCAAATCTTTTTTTCATGTCGTTCAGCACAAGTTCTTTTTCAATGGCGATAAGCCCTGCAGGATATTTTTTTTCATTCACCAGCCATGCAACAAAATTCTGACGCACCCATTCTTCAGAAGTCAGGGCGACATACTTCTTCCGCATGGGATCAAAGATCTGTTGCTTCCCCTGATGTTCTCTAAGCTTAAATGGATATTCCGGTAAATTGAGTTTCTTCACTATGTCAGTGGTCAATAGTCAATAGTCAATAGTCATTGGTCATTGGTCAAGAGTGAATAGTTAATGCTGATTTATGACCATTGACGAATGACTTTTGACCAATGTCATTCGTCCGCAAAGGTAAAAATTATCAGGGTTTAAGGAAAAAGAAGTAATTTTGTCAAAGAAATAATTTATGAAAACAAGAAAAGAAATAGTTGAAAACTGGCTTCCACGTTATACCGGGACAGCGTTAGAAGAATTTGGCGAGTACATACTTCTTACAAATTTTAACCGCTATATCCGTGCATTTGCTCAAACTTTCAACGTCGAGATAAAAGGTGAAGATAAATCCATGCCTTCGGCAACTGCCAATAATATTACCATTATAAATTTTGGAATGGGTAGTGCCAATGCAGCCACAGTCATGGATCTTCTCAGCGCCATTGAACCAAAAGCCGTGTTGTTTCTGGGAAAATGTGGTGCATTGAAAAAGAAAAATGACCTTGGCCATTTGATTCTTCCTATAGCAGCCATACGAGGTGAAGGTACATCGAATGATTATTTTCCTCCTGAAGTTCCTGCACTGCCGGCGTTCAATCTCCAAAAGGCCGTGTCAACTACTATCCGCGATCATAACCGTGATTACTGGACGGGGACAGTTTACACCACCAACCGCAGGGTATGGGAACATGATGAGGAATTCAAAGACTACCTGAGAAGAATAAGAGCCATGGCAATTGACATGGAAACAGCTACTATTTTTTCTGTCGGATTTGCCAATGGTATTCCTTCTGGTGCTTTGTTGTTGGTTTCGGATCAACCAATGATATCTTCAGGCATCAAGACCGAAGAAAGTGACCGTAGAGTTTCTGAACAATATACGGAAGAACATTTGAGCATAGGTATTGATTCGCTGAACCAGCTTATAAATAATGGACTTACGGTGAAACATCTGCTTTTTGAGTTTGATGAATAAAGAAAGTCAATAGTCATTGGTCAGTAGTCAGTAGTCAGAAATTGGAAATTGGAAATTGGAAATTGGAAATTGGAGGCAGGGGCAGGGGCAGGAGGCAGTGTCTTAAAACTTAAAACCGATTTTAAAGGATATTATGAAATTCGAAGAGATCATTAGCGATTTGCAGAAAAAGATCTATCGCCCTGTGTATTTTCTCATGGGCGAAGAAACTTATTTCATTGATGAGATCACCAACTATATTTCGAAGCATGTATTGACCGAAGTTGAACAGGAATTTAACCAGTCTGTTGTTTATGGCCGCGACCTTGATGTTGCCACTTTATTAAGCTATGCCAAGCGTTTTCCTATGATGGCCAATTACCAGGTTGTGATAGTTAAAGAAGCGCAGGATCTGAAAAATCTTGTACCCGACGGCAGGGTGAAAGAGGATAAAAAAGAAAAGCATCCGATGGAAGCCTACTACGAAAATCCGCTGAAATCAACCATCCTCGTCCTGTGCTACAAATACAAAACCATTGACAGACGTAAGACATATTCCAAGAGTATTGAAAAACATGGTGTACTCTTTACTGCCGAAAAACTTTATGACAACCAGATCCCCTCGTGGATAGACAATTTTTTAAAGAAAAAAAATTATACTATACGCCCTGAAGCCGCCGTGATGCTTTCTGAATATCTTGGCGCCGACCTGGGAAAAATTGTGAACGAACTTTCGAAATTGGCTATCAATGTACCTGCCGGAACGGAGATCACTCCATTGCATATTGAGCAAAACATAGGGATCAGCAAAGATTTTAATGTTTTTGAATTGCAAAGGTCGCTAGGCAAAAAGGATGTTTTCAAATGTTACCAGATCGTGAATTATTTTGGAGCCAATACCAAAGAAAATCCTATACAGAAAACCATCCCCGCACTCTATTCTTACTTCTCCAAAATACTGATGTTTCATTATGCACCCGACAAGTCAAGAACAGGGATATGCACTGCGCTTGGAATTCTTCCCTTCTTTTATCCTGAATATTTAACCGCTTCAAAAAATTTCGGCATAAAAAAAACAAGACAGGCCATCTCGTTGCTCCGCAAATACGACATGAAAAGCAAAGGCGTTGACAATGCTACTATAGGCGATGGGGAACTGATGAAAGAATTGGTTTATCAATTGCTGAATTGATATCTGGTTCTGAAAAATTCAATATCATTCTGGATTATTCAGTTTCTATCTGAGCAGGTAATTTCATTTTGAAAAATCCTTTTTTTATAAAAAAATCATTAGCTCCATTTTTTCTTAACATCAAATAATGGCATCAATTAATACCTGATATTAGTACCTCAAAATTTTGAAAAAGAAAATATTTGCTGCATTTTAAAAGTTGGCTTTACACATTATCATCTCTTGCAATTGAAACCTTTTCCGGAAATTTCCGTATGCATAGTCTCTGTTTATTAAATCATTACTATTGAATTTTTTTTTATTAAGAACGGACTATAAAATTATCATTTAATTTAACTGTTTTTTACTTATTTTTGTAAGTTTTTTAAACCTAAATCAATTATCATGAAATTCATAAAATGGTCAATTTGTACACTCTTACTTTTTATCTTTCAGGTACTGTTTTTTTCTGAAGGTTATTCACAACCAAATTACACCAAAAATGTTGGTATCGGTACTACAACACCTGATCCCTCAGCAGTACTGGATCTTTCAGCCGACAGCATGGGCTTTCTTGCCCCACGACTGACAAGTGCACAACGCAATGCAATTCTGTTGCCCGCAAGAGGTCTTCTTGTTTATGATATTGATACAAAAAATTTCTGGTACTTTGATGGTACAGCCTGGCAGATGATGGAAAACTCGCAATCCGACTGGTCTCTTACTGGCAATGCAAACACCATTGCCACTACTAATTTTATTGGAACAAGGGACAACGTGGATTTTCTTATCAAGACAGGAGGCAGCGGCGCTGTATTTGAGCGTATGCGGGTACTCGGATCCGGAAATATCATCATCAATTGCACAACACCTCATGTGAATGATGTTTTTTCTGTTTATGCTTCCGGTGCAACAGGTGCAATAAATACACTGGGGACATCGGCTATTAATGGTTATAGCGGCATCACAGGCATTGGTGTTTATGGTGAAAACTTAGGCACCGGCTTTGGCGTTTATGGAAAAAGTACAACATCCGGAACAGGTGTTTATGGCACCAATGATGGCACAGGTGACGGCGTTTGGGGCGATAACGGAGGCAGCACCGGTGCAGGTGTTCGCGGGCAATCATCAAATAGCGGCATCGGCGTTTATGGCGGAAATGATGCAAGCGGAATTGGTGTTAATGCATACAATAGCGGAACGGGAAATGCACTGGTTGCAATAAACTCAAACATGGCGGCTGGCGCAGGTTATGCTATTTACGGACAGGCTTCGTATTTTACTTCTTTTGGTCTTTATGCAATAAACACTCACACATTGGGAACAGGTTTGATCAGTGTCGGCAATAATACTTTGCCTATTTACCTGCCTACCGGAAGTGGAGGCGCATTTACAGGTTTTGGTACAGGAACATTTGCTTTGGCTGAAGACCAGGTGGCCGGTACCGGTTTGCTTTCTGTTGGAAATTATCTTGCATCCTATTCCACACTTGCAAACGGATCGGGAGTTGCAGCCAATGGTTTCAATATTGGTGTGTATGGACTGGCAACATCCATAGGCAACCTTCCTTCGGACACTGCACATGCCGGCGGATATTTTGTTGACGGAACAGGTGGCATCAGCGCTTATGCTTATGTCGGAATGTTTGATGGAATTGCCAACAGGAAGATTGTTGGAAATGGAACAGTGAACACCATTGTAAAAGATATGAACAATAAACCAGTGATGCTTTCTGCACCTGAAGCGCCTGAAAATTTATTCCAGGATTATGGGACAGGTAAACTTGTAAATGGTAAAGCTACCATTCAGCTTGATCCGGTTTATTCGAAAAATATTTCAGTAAGCACAGCGCATCCTCTCAGGGTTTTCATCCAGCTTGAAGGCGATTGCAAAGGTGTTTATGTTACCAACAAAACACAAAACGGTTTTGAAGTTATCGAACTCAATGGCGGAACATCAAATGTTGAGTTTACATGGTTTGCTACAGCCAACAGGGCTGACGAAACCAGAACCGACGGCTTTGTACTTAAATATTCACAGGAACGATTCACAAAAGCTCCGAAACCCCAGGATGTAGTTAAAACAAAACCATCATCTGTGACCAAAAAATTTAATTTCACTTTGGATCAGTTAAAGTTGAAATCTTTCAAGTCCCAAATCAAGTAACTATTAACTAAAACAAGTTCAATGAAAAATCGCTATTTGTTCTTTGTTACCGTACTTTTTATTACATTCTTTACGAATGAAGTTACTGCACAGATCCCACAAGGATTAAATTACCAGGCAGTCGCTCGAAATGCCACAGGCGGATTAATTAAAAACCAAAATATTGCTGTCCGTATCAGCATTATTTCCGGAGCATCTACCGGTACCGTGCAGTGGCAGGAAACCCATAACCCCACTACCAATGAATTTGGTTTGTTTACCATCATTATCGGACAAGGAACGAGTACAGGCCTGGGAGCCACTACTGCTTTTTCTGCTATAAACTGGGCAGTCGGCAACCATTATCTAAAAGTGGAAGTGGACTACACCGGTAGTTCAAATTATATTGACATGGGCACGCTGCAGCTGATGTCAGTTCCCTATGCGATGGTAGCAGGAAATGCTTTAAATAGTCCTACCGGGCCTACCGGCGCAATAGGCCCTACAGGTTTGCAGGGACAACCTGGTCCGACCGGTCCATCCGGAACAAATGGTTTGAACGGAGCTACAGGTACTACAGGTCACATAGGACCTACAGGACCCATAGGGCCAATTGGTCCTTCAGGACCTCAGGGAATAACAGGGAATAATGGACCTCAGGGGCCTCAGGGATTGCAGGGTTCTACCGGTCCGACAGGTATCACAGGATTTACAGGACCAACTGGATTGGTTGGAGCAACAGGTCCGACAGGGATGCAAGGTAATACCGGGGCTACCGGAGCAAATGGTGCAACCGGAGCGACAGGTTTTACAGGCATTACAGGACCAACGGGTTTAACAGGATTACAAGGTCTGACAGGATTACAGGGTATCACAGGACCAACAGGATTTAACGGACCCACCGGTGCTACTGGAATCACTGGCGCCTTTGGACCAACAGGAACTCAAGGACCAATAGGATTAACTGGTCCTACCGGGAATGTTGGAGCTGTAGGAGCCACAGGAATGACGGGAGCTACAGGAGCACCAGGAATAACAGGTGTAACCGGCCCTATGGGAATACAGGGTAACACAGGCGTCACTGGTCCAACAGGAATACAGGGAATCACTGGCGCTACCGGAGTAAACGGAGTTACCGGTCCTACAGGAATTGCAGGGGCAACAGGTCTGCAGGGTGCTACAGGAAACAATGGATTAAATGGTGCAACAGGAGCCACAGGACCAACAGGAATACAGGGAATCACCGG
>CAISZK010000354.1 GCA_903889915.1 uncultured Bacteroidota bacterium | reverse complement strand
CTAAATATCCAGTTTACACAATCTGCTTTATACTCTCAACTTTATTGGAAAAAGTTGCAACTTTTTCCGAACTTGCTGCAACTAGTTTGAACAAAGTTGCAACTTTTTCGGAAGTCGCTGCAACTAGTTTGAACAAAGTTGCAACTTTTTCGGAAGTTGCTGCAACTAGTTTGAACAAAGTTGACACTTTTTCGGAAAAAGTTGCAACTTTTTCCGAACTTGCTGCAACTAATATGAACAAAGTTGACACTTTTTAGGAAAAAGTTGCAACTTTATTGGAGTAAATTAAGAGACTTTTTGTGTTTTGTTTCACATTGTTTACGCTTAGTACTACATTGTTTTACCAAACAACCACATTGTTTACGCTTAGTATTTCATTGTTTTACCAAGCAACCACAATGTTTACGCTTAGTATTACATTGTTTTACCAAACAACCACATTGTTTACGCTTAGTATTTCGTTGTTTTACCAAGCAACCACATTGTTTACGCTTAGTATTACATTGTTTTACCAAGCTACCACATTGTTTACGCTTAGTACTACATTGTTTTACCAAACAACCACATTGTTTACGCTTAGTATTTCATTGTTTTACCAAACAACCACATTGTTTACGCTTAGTATTTCATTGTTTACCGTTAGTAAAACGATATAATTCCTCTTGCAAAACTGAATTTGCCTTTCATTAGATTTAAAATCAGAGGATTTGAAGTCTATTGACCGCTTTAAAATATTTAGAAAAGTGAGTGAACTCTGTCTTTTATTGCTTATTTAAAATAGTCAGGTTTATTGGCAAATTGAAAAATTTGTACTTTTACAAAAAATTACCGGGCAATGAAGATATTATTTTTTACTTGCTTCAATAGGGCCATAGTGTATTACTTATTGGACAAAGGATCATGCACGATTATTAACTGATCATATTTACTGGAACTTTGGAACGCAGATCATTAATCTCTCAAGAAAAGACTAACATTAATCCTTTATGAAAAAACCATTCTCCAATATCCCCTTACTTCTATTATCACTTCTTCTCTTTTCATGCAGTCCCACCAACATGATGACGCTGAGTGTAACTGAACCTGCACCGGTATATGTTCCTTCAACCATCCACACAGTGGGCATCCTCAACAGAAGCAATGCATCAAAACAAAACACCCTGCTCGACAATGTGGATAAAATTCTTTCTGCCGAGGGCAAAAACCTTGATAAAGACGGAGCACGCAAATGTCTGCTTGGATTGCGTGACGAATTGCGTGCCGACAGTTTATTTACACAGGTAAAAATACTCGATAGCATCCCTTCTTCAGGTCCCGGCATGGGTGTAGTACCCACCGCTTTATCGTGGGACACGGTTGACAAAATATGCAGAGAAGGCAAAGTGGATGCATTGTTCGAACTTTCAAGCTACGACACCGATGCTAAAATTGGATACTCTACCAGAAATGTGCAGGTTGCAGGTCCGCTGGGAGTATTGGTTCCTGCTTTGGAGCATCATGCAAGCGTTACCACTACGATCAAAACTTACTGGAGGATCTACGACCCTGTGAATAAGATCATCAGGGATGAGTTGCCAATGAATTCATGGGTCACTTCAACAGGTGTCGGTATCAACCCACTCAAAGCAGTGGAAGCTGTGATGGGCAGGAAAGAAGCCGTGATGACCGAAAGCAACAAAATAGGGCAGAACTATGCACTGCGATTGATCCCTTACAAGATCAGGGTTGCAAGAGAATATTTTATCAGGGGAACCGACAATTTCAAAATTGCCAATCGCAGGGCGCAGGCAGGAGATTGGGCAGGCGCTGCCGAGCTTTGGAACAAGGAAGTCAGCAATCCCAAAGGCAAAGTGGCCGGGCGTGCATGTTACAATATGGCTATTAGTAACGAAATTGATGGCTTTCTGGATGAAGCAGTGAAATGGGCTCAGAAATCATACTCTGATTATAATATCAAACTTGCATTGCGGTATCTTGATATGCTCAATTACAGGAAAGCAAGGAAACAGGAATTGGATCAGCAGGCAAAATGAAAAACGTGGTCTGGATTGGCGTGACCGACAGGATTTGCAATCATGAGCCTGTTCGAAAAGTAAAAATAGAAAAAAATGCCACAAAACACCAATACACGAAACCTCACAATAGACAGTTAATTAATAAAATTTTTTTGTGTAATTTTGTGCATGAGTGTTTTTGTGGTAAAAATAACTTTTGGGAGTGCGCTCAACTTTGCATCCTTTAATAAATTAATGAAATGGAAAATAGCCTTGCAAATAAATTAGTAGAAGAAAAACAAAGCAGATTTCACGGGGGCTTGTATCACAAAACACAAGTGAATCTGACCTACAATTCAAACCTTATTGAAGGCAGCCGGCTCAGCGAGGAGCAAACACGCTATATTTTCGAAACTCATACCATTGGCTTCAAGGATGAGGAAGCTGTTCCGGTGGATGATATTATCGAAACCACCAATCACTTTGTAGCTTTTGACTATTTGCTCGATACGTTGCACCAACCTTTATCCGGGGAAATTATCAAAGAGTTTCACCGGATACTGAAATCGGGTACTTCTGATTCACTTAAGCCCTGGTTTGCTTTGGGCAACTGGAAAAAAATGCCAAATGAGGTTGGTGGTGCTGAAACCACAAAACCTGAAAATGTCGAAAATGATATACAACAACTGAACGAATGGTATTTAAACAGAGAAAGCGCCACTTTTGAAAACATTGTTGAATATCATTATCGTTTCGAAAAGATCCACCCTTTTCAGGATGGGAATGGCCGTGTTGGGCGTTTGATAATGTTTCGTGAATGTTTGAAAAACAATGTAGTTCCTTTTATTATTGACGAAACACATAAGCAATTTTATTACCGTGGACTAAAAGAATTTGAAAGGGTGCCGGGCTATTTGCTCGACACCTGTCTTTCGGCACAAGACACGTATAAACAATGGGTGACATATTTCTATCCGGAAAAATAAATCGGTTGTTAAGCATTTCTTCACCCGAAAGGATCTGCAATCATTCTTTAAATAATTTGTAACGTTCATTTTTTGACAGTTCATATTTAAAAGTACTATGGGAAACATAACATTCACACCGCAGGAAAAGGACAAAATCCTTGACTATTTTGGCGAGAGCCTTGAATATCTGAGCAGCGAAGACTTTGAAGCCCGTTTAAAAGAATTGCGGCTAAAGTATCATCCTGATAAATTTGCGCAATATAACGATGCCACGATAATTGAAATGGCTGAAGAGAAATTCAAAGAAATAGAATCACTGTCTGATAAAATAAAAATTTACTTTTTGAATTTCGAGGTTGATGAAAAATTAGAAGAAGAAAACATTACTGAGTCCTCGTCGTTTGCATACAATGATCTGAAAATAGAAATAATTACCGACAATACTGATTTCAAATATCACCTGTTCCGCAAGCATTACCGCTCTCTTTCCTATGGTGAGCGATTCCATATCCCTGGCACCAATGCTTTTTTGATCATGGATGACCATCACGAAGGCAAAACCATTGGATTTCTGGAAGGAATAAAGTTGTATCTCACTTTTTCAGAAACTGATTCCGTTGAAGAGATCGTTGCCTGGCTTTATTTGGGCATAAAAGGCCATGCCAAATACGTGATCATTGAAAATAAAAAAGCAGCTATAGATTATGTGGAATTGCTTTATGCGATAAAGAAGAAAACGGTATTGTCAATTGGAAACGGCTTGAATCAGGAGGAGTAATAAATTAGTATTCAATATCGTTTAGTTAAGGTTTTAATACAAATTGAACCACATAGGCACAATAGTAACATAGAAATTCACATAGCCGGATTTAAGCTAATTTTCTATGTGAAACCTATGTCTATGTGGTAAAGAAACTGAATATTTTTGCTTAACTAAACAACATTGAATTAGTATTCCTTAATTTTTAAATACAACAGTATGAAAAATTTCAATCAAATTACAGCATGTGTTTTCACAATTGCAACATTAGTTATCATGACAAATATTGTTGGTTGTTCTTCACATTCAGGCAAAAAGGAAGTCAATAATTCAACCGACAGCACAAATTTTTCAATCATTGATAAAATAATTGGCAAAGATTCAATAAGTTTTAAAGACTATGAAACTCTCTTTTCGGGCAAAGTTCCGTTGGTGTTTTCTGTTTTGGATGATTATAATGCTACCCATTCTGATCTGAGTAAAATAAAGATACTTTGCATTGAAAAACTCCGTAATAAAGTTATAGAATTGTCGAATGGGATACCCAATTCAAAAGTTACGAAAAAAAATATTGATCAAATAAGGTCATGGCCAATTATTTGGGCAGCTGGTGAAACTTATACCAAATGGCATAAAGGGTTGGAACAAATTGAAAATTCACTTGGACATTAATTCTATAAGCCTGCTCCGAAAAGTAATAAAATATAAAATTGCCGCTAAGACACTAAGAAATAAAGATACTCAAAGCATTGAAAAGCAAGTATGATTTTTTTGCAAAACTTCGAGTCTTTGAGCCTTCGCGGCAAGAAAAAGACTTATCGGAGTGGACAAACTTTGAACCCGAAACCTGAAACCCGAAACCTACCTCATCACCATCACCGTTCCAAACTTCCGTATAACCCTGTCACCTGTGCATATTGTTTGATAGTCGAGAACATAAACATAAAGATCCATTTGAACCGGTGTGCCTTTGAATCGGCCATCCCAGCCCTGTGTCATGTCTGATGTTTCGAAGATCTTTTCACCCCAGCGTGTAAAAATTTTAAGGTTAAAATAATTTATCCCTTCACCCGATGGCATGAAAACATCATTCAGTCCATTGTTGTTGGGTGTAAATGCCGAAGGAATCCAGAATGATGTTGGGCCGCCGGTAATGTTGACTGTGTCAGCAAGAAGGCAATTATGAACATCAATCATCAGCCAATAAACACCCGCCTGGTTTACCGTTATTGAAGGAATAGTATCTCCTGTTGACCACAGATATGATGATGCGGCAACATCTGTTGAAAGCACATATTCGGGTTTGTCGCAAAGCGATCGGTCCTGCCCGAGATCAAACGGTACAACCTTGGTGATATAAATAGAATCTACTCCGGTGCAACCGTTGGCAGTTACACTTACAGAATAATCCCCCTGCGAACCTACAGTGATATTATGCGTTGTTGCCCCTGTTGACCACAGATAAGCAGCTCCGGGATTTGCCGCATCAAGTGTTATTGAAGCGCCCGGACAAAGGATGGTATCGTTTCCAATAAAAACAGTTGGCGGATGCGAAAATTGAACATTGATGGTGTCACTTCCTGAACAAATAGGGTTGCTGACAGATACCCAATATGTGCCACTCGTAGTGATAGCGATAGTTTGTGTCGAGTCTCCTGTTGACCATGCATAGCTGCAACCCGGATTGCAGGCATCAAGTAAATAGGGGGATGAATTGCATAAAACAACATCGTTTCCGAGATTCACGGTCAGTGGTTGAATCGCTACATGTATGGTGTCGGATGATGAACAAAATGCATTGCTGACAAGCACTGAATAGTTTCCGGTTGTTGTTACGTGCAGCGTTTGCGTGGTTGCACCGGTTGACCAAAGATATGTACATCCGGGATTACATGCATCCAGATTACAAGAATTGCCTGTGCACAAATTCGTGTCGTTTCCTAAATTGACATTGGGAATGGTTGCGAAACGAACCTGGATAGTATCAGTGTCATGACATGATCCGTTGCTGACAACTACCCAATAAGTATTGCTTGTTTGAACCGTGATGGTTTGGGTTGAGTCTCCTGTGGACCATAAATAAGAACTGCCCGGATTGCCTGCATCAAGTAATAATGAACCGGCTCCGCAAATGGTTGTATCCGGTCCAAGATCTGCATGAGGAGCAACATCAAATAAAACAGTCACTGTGTCAGCACCGGTGCAGCCATTGCTATTTACAGAAACAATATAGGTCCCGTCGGTGGTTACAGAAATGGTTTGAGTAGTGTCAGTGGTTGACCACAGATAAATGCTGCCCGGATATCCGGCATTTAAAGTGTATGACGGGATGCTGCAAAGCGTGGTATCAGGCCCCAGGTCAGGACTGAGGTTTGAAGCAATATTGACTGTAACATTTGCTGCCCCTGTACATCCGCCATCCATACCTGTAACTGTGTAGGTGGTTGTTGTTGCCGGACTGGCAATCACTGTAGGACCTGTTGTGGTGGATAATCCTGCAGCAGGAGACCATGAATAAGTTGTTGCTCCTGCAGCAGTGAGCTGAGTGGAACCGCCCGGACAAATGGTAGGGCTGCCGCTGATATTTATGTTCACATTTCCATTGATAACAATGGTATCTGTACTTAACTGCAGAATGCATGAATGATCGGAAATGGTGACGATGTAAGTTCCCGATGTAAGATTCGAAACGCAATTGGTGGTTTGACCACTACTCCATGTATAAGTGTATGGTGGTGTTCCTCCGGTTACATAAATACAGGCATTGCCTGCGCAATTATTTACCGAATCAGTAACATTCAAAACATTGGTTGTCCCGCAGGGAGCCACCGCAGTGACAGTAGCAAACCCCTGACCACTTATATACAGAAGGCTTGTTGACCTGTTTAATGTCACACCATACACCTCACCGTTTGTCGTAATTGTTGAACTTGGTATGAACGTTGTTCCGTTAAAAGAAAAAACATGGACCATGTTAGTGCCGCCAACATAAACATTGTCGCAATCATCTGCAGCAATACCTTCGTGAGTTCTGTATTGTCCTTGTGCGTATGATGCATTAACAACAATAGTTCCAAGCTGGGTTCCATTGGTTTTGTCCCATGCAGTGAGATTTAGACCATCGTAAGTGAAAAGATAAGTATTGTTAAGGGCAAGCGAATTTGCCCTGACTGTGTACATCAGTGTAGTGCTGAAACCGGGGATCCCGGAATTATAGAATTCATCCAGACCTAATGGAACATTGATATTAAATGCAGGAGGAGGGCTGTAATTTGTGGAATATAAACTTTTCATCAGTTGAGGTGTTGAAGCATATGTTGATGAAACAATAGTGTAAAAATCCCCGTTATAATCCATTACTGCAGAGGTGATATCATTATGTGTAAAAGTATTGTTGTTAAAACAAATTGCATTATTGCCTGTAATATTGGTGTCCGAAAGAATTTGAATATCATTTGTGTTTGTGGTGCACCCGCCGAAAGCAATTAGTTGTGCACTGCAACGGTTATAGAACATTACCCAAATTTCTTCATTGCCTGTCAGATTTGGAGAAGTGTAAACAACGTTTCCGCTTGTATTTATTTTCATGATTTGTGGTCCTACAGTATAATCGCAACCCTCGCCATTAAAAATTGTTCCGCTTTGAGGTAAAATACAAAACCTGGAGTAAGAATAAGCACCCCCGCCAAAATCACCCCATGTTGCAGGGTTTGTATATACCCATACGAAGCTGCCGGCAGATGTATATTTTGCGATCTTGAGCGGATATGTTCCTCCCGAAACGTAAACAAAGCCGTGGTCATCATCATCTATATCATAGGCTGCATTGTCAGTGGTGAGGCTGGCTGGAATGAAAGTCAGGGGATCAATGACAAACGCTTTTTGTCTGTCAAGGGTTGCCGCCATGCGAAATGAAACATCCTTACCCTTAACTTCAAAATCAGATTGCAGGCTTGCATGGTCATTTGCGTAAGAACTCAAAGGCGCATGATCAATAATATTTCCTATGGGGGTTTTAATCAAAACATTTCCGTCAGCATCTTTTTTGAGTTTACTCACATCGCCGGAATATCGCATTTTGATGAGTGAAACATCAGCGCCACCACTCGCAATGATCTTATATTTTAAGCCTCCTTTTTCAGGTATGGTATATTCCACATCAATACCCGGATAAAGATCTTTGTAAACAAGTTTTTTGTAGCCGTTGGCTTTAATGTTTTCATATCCTTTTTGTCCGTAAGTGTAATATCCTTCCGTTTGATCACTCACTTCAACGGTGGCATTTGGATTGCAGCCAACCCACGTCATGTTTATAAAATAAGTTTCAATTTTCCCGTGCTCTTCCTTTTCTTCATTGGGGTTGTCACCATCTTTGTGAACTTTGGATAGCAATTCACCTTTGTCAATTCTGTAAACCAAACCCTGGCTGGTGAAGAAAACTTTATCGGTGCTGTTGATCGCATATTTAATGGGTGCGGAAGATTTTACCCAGCTCTCGAATTGTCCGTAATTTTGAATAAAGACATCGGTGTGAAATGGATTAATGGTAGTCCACGCCGGGTTTTTTGTTGAGTCTTTTATATTGTTTTGTGATAAGGCGTTTTCATAAATACCCATTAAAAAGCCAACAATGAATAGGAAAGAAAAACAGAATTTTTTCATGACAAACAAGGTTTATTTTGTTTAATAATATCAGTAGCCAAATAAAAAAAGGAACTATTGTTAATCTAAAAAGAACAATATTCAACCAATAAAAATCAATGATGTCCTGTTTTAATCAAAACCATAAACGCTATAAACCCTCCCCGCGAACATCTATATATTAAAAAGCAAATGTAAGATTTTTTTGTGATCTGGATAATTTAAATTACTTTTTTTTAATAGCCAGTGTCATACTCTGTGACAAAATCATCAAGGCATGACATGATTTTAGTAAACACAATCCGGAGAATTCAAAAACCCTCAATAGGCGATATATTTATTTTGACTTTTGGAGATTTGAAAACTGCCCAAATATCGTTATAATAATATAATCACCGGACTTTTGTCTAACCCGGATTTAAACCAGATTTAAATGCAAGAGTACCGTTGAAAATTTAAAGACTACGGTACTAAAGTTATTCTGCCAAAATATTCGTGTTTATTTCCACCAATTTCTTTTACTTTGATCTTGTAAACATAAACATCCGGAACCACATCACTTGCTGAACCATTATTGTTCTTGGTGCCGTTCCAGGGTTCGGCATAAGTATCTCTCCAAATATTTGTATGGAAAAACACATTGCCCCAGCGGTCAAAAATATATTCATCGAAATTGTTAGGATCAACACTTATTCCTCGTGGTGTAAAGAAATCATTGATGCCATCACCATTAGGAGTGAATCCATTCGGGACATAAAAAGTGAAAATATCTTTTACCCTTACAGTATCAGTTGTTGTGTCAGTGCAACCATTGTTGTCGGTAATAACAAGTGTAACAACAAAAGTCCCGAGGCCGGAATATATGTGTGTGCTGCTTGATCCGGCACCCAAAGGACTGCCATCACCATAATTCCACAACCAGTTTACAATATTGCCTGATGAGTTATCAAGAAAAGAAACGGGTCCTTCCATTGAGGTCAGAACATTCGGGCTATAAGAAAAGCCTGCAGTGGGACCGGCAACACTATTGACTGATCCATTTGCAGTAGCTGAACAAGGCCCGTCACTAACGGTAACGGAGTATGCTCCGGGTGCGAGGCCGGTAATTGTTTGGGTTGCTAGCCCATTATTCCAAAGAAATGTGCATGGTCCACCACCTCCGACTACAGTTACAGTGGCTGTGCCATTGGATTGATTGCAATAATCAGGTGTCGTAGAAATTACTGCTGATGGATTATTTGTTGTGTTTATTGTAGAGCTGGCAGTGGCAGTGCAACCATTTCCATCAGTAACGGTAACACAATAATAGCCCCCGGGCACCGCCGTCAATGCGGGTGTTGTCTGAACAGGGGTCGTATTCCACGCACATACAACCGGTGCAGTGCCTCCTGTTATCGTAGCCGTTATTGAGCCGTCATACTGTCCGCATGTAGCGCTGACAACATTGGTTATTTGTGCTGTTGGTCCCGGTGAGTCTGTAATGGTAACTGTATTCGTTGCGATGCATCCGACATTGTCAGTAACAGTAACTGAATATGTGCCCGCAGCTACATTTTGCAAATTTGCTGTGGTCTGTTGAGGAAATGAATTCCAAAGATACGTATATCCGGGTGTGCCACCATTAGCTGTAACAATTGCCGAACCATTGGACTGCGAACATACTGTATTTACAACATTGTTTATGCTGGCGGATGGACCGGCAAGATTGGTTATTGTTACAATAGCAGTAACTGTGCAATTCCCATCATTGACTGTCACTGTGTATGTGCCTCCCGGAAGATTGGTAGCTGTAGTAGTGGTCTGAACAGGAACGATACTCCATGTATAAGTATAATTGCCGGTTCCACCTGTAGCCGTAACAGTGGCGGTGCCGTTTGCATGACCACAATTTTCGTTGGTGAATGTTGTTGTCAATACAGGGGCCGGGTTATCGCCAACAGTGACATTTCCAAAAGCACTGCAGGTGCCATCATTTACGGTTACATTGTAAGTTCCGGGTGTAAGATTGGAAGCCGTCTGTGTAGTCTGAGCAGGTGTGGAATCCCATGTATAAGTATAAGTACCGGACCCTCCAGTTGCTGTCACCGTGGCAGAACCATTGCTGTTTCCACAATTTGCATTTGTTGATGTTGTGGTGACTGTTGGTCCGCCGATATTGTTTAGTATTGCACTGCTTAAACATGTACAACTACCATCTGAAATGGTGCATGTATAAATTCCTGCCGGAATATTTGATGCAATAGCAGTGGTTTGTGCCGGAGTAGTATTCCATGAATAAGAATACGTTCCCGACCCACTGGCTGCTGTCACTGTAATTGATCCGTTTGAATTTCCGCAGGTAGGATCAGATGAATTTGTAATGGTTGAAGTTGGTGCAGGGTTTACTGTAACATTTACTGTTGAGGTAACATTGCAGAATCCATCATTGACAGAGATTGTATAGGTTCCTGCTGCCAGTGCAGTGGCTGTTGTGGTATTCTGTACAGGAGTTGTACTCCATGTATAGGTATAATTACCCGAACCTCCGGTAGCAGTAACAGTAGCTGTTGCGTTTGGATTTCCGCAGGTTCCAACAGTTGTGGTTGTGCTTAGGGTAGGAGCAGGGTTATCTCCTACTGTAACGTTTCCTATTGCGGTGCATGTTCCATCATTAACTGTTACTGAATAGTTTCCTGGAGCAAGATTTGAAGCTGTTTGTGTGGTCTGAACCGGTGTTGAATTCCAGCTATAAGTATAGGTTCCTGAGCCGCCGGTTGGAGTGACTGTTGCAGTTCCATTGTTGTTTCCGCAGCTTGCATTTGTTGAAGTTGTGGTTACTGTTGGACCTCCTATATTGTTAATTGTTGCGCTGCTCATGCAGGTGCAGCCTCCATCTGAAACAGTAACTGTATAGGTTCCTGCAGGTAAATTTGAAGCTATAGCAGTAGTCTGCACTGGTGTCGTGTTCCAGGTGTAGGTGTATGTTCCCGAACCTAGTGTTGCGGTAACAGTAACAGATCCGTTGGAATTGCCACATGTTGGATTAACGGTATTGGTAATGCCGGAAGTGGGGGCAGTATTTACAGTGACATTTACCGTAGAAGTAACGGTACAGAATCCATCATTCACAGTGACTGTGTATGTTCCTGCTGCAAGTGCAGTAGCTGTTGCCGTTGTCTGAGCAGGAGTAGTGCTCCATGAATAAGAATAATTTCCTGATCCTCCTGTTGCGGTAACAGTAGCAGTTCCATTTGAATTTCCACAGGTTCCGGCAGTGCTTGAAGTGGTCAGAGTAGGAGGGGGATTATTTCCGACAGTGATATTTGCTGTGGCATTGCAAGCACCATCATTCACAGTAACAGTATAATTTCCCGGAGGGAGATTGGATGCTGTTTGTGTAGTTTGAACAGGTGTACAACTCCAGTGATAGGTGTATGTCCCGGAGCCTCCGGTTGCAGTTGCTGTGGCCGTTCCATTGCTGTTCCCACAGGATGCATTTGTTGCACTTGTTGTAACAGTTGGCCCGCCAATATTGTTTACAGTAACATTTGCAATGGCATTGCAGGCTCCGCTGGTAACAGTCACAGTGTAATTTCCTGAATGAATATTTGAAGCGGTGGCTGTAGTTTGGGCAGGAACTGTATTCCATAAATAGGTGTAACTTCCGTTTCCTCCGCTGGCGCTGACAGTGGCCGAACCGTTATTCAGGCCACAGCTTGAATTTACTGCTGAAATATTGGTTGTAATATTGGTGATCGTAAAAGGCAAACTTCCCGAAGGTGCAACATTTCCACACAGGTCAGTTACAGAGCCGCAGTTGGATGCTACAAGATTTAAATTATAAGTGCCGCTTGTGGTAATTGCAGGACTAACAGTGATCGTAAAGGTTCTTTCCTCAGTTCCTCCGGCAGCACAATTGGCGCCTGTCAAACTGGTAATGGTGTAGGGTCCGCCGGGTCCGGTAAGGGTCAGATCGCAAGAGGCTATTGTGCTACAGAGAATGCTTTCTGAGAATTGAAAAGTAATTGTATTTCCACCACAAGGAATTGAAGAAATAATGGATTGAATATGGGGAGGAACATTGTCAAAGATCTGTGCTGTGGATGAACTGAAATCAACTGTGTAACCATAAGTAGAACCTGTCCAGTTTGAAACCATCATCACATAGATATTGCCGGCAGTGACCGGAATGTCCTGATTAAACTCAGGGCCGTTATCTGTTCCTGGTCCGTTGTGATTTCCTGAACCACCCATAGCAGTACTGGCGCCGGTTTGTCCGTTATAACCATAAGCATCACCCCAGGAATTACAGCTTATTTCCAGTGCTGAATTATTGTAAATATCAGCGCAGGTAGCATTGGTTAAATTAAAAACTGTCCAGTCATAATCATCACCTGAACCGGAAGTATTGTTTGGAGAAATAATAAAGGAAAAGTTGCCTGTTGTTTGCGCAGTAAAGGTGTACCACACACTATTGATTTCACCATCTGTGCAGGAACTGCCGGTGTTTACTTCATTATCTATATTTCCGGTACCGGAATAAGAATTTGATTGAGAATATACATTGTGGCATATTGGAATGGCGCCTCCGCAATCCTGGTTGGTAGGAGCCTGTGCAATTAAGTGAGAAGGGTGAAGAAAAATGAATGTCAGCAGATATATTAAAACCAGGTAAAGTTTCTTCATAAATATCGTTTCTAAAGAGACAGTGAAAAAATCAGAAAGTTGCCTAATATGTAATGAAAAAAACAGTAATTTAATAAAAATAAATGCCGGCAGTTAAACAAAGACTTCTGCAAAAGACTTTTCTCTTTTGCAGAAGTCTTATCTTTAAGGAACAATGGATATCCGGCCTATAAATTCGTGCTTGATACCATCAGTTTCTTTCAAAAGAATTCGGTACACATAGACATCTAAAACCACATCAGATGAAGCTCCCTTGTTATTCTTTGTGCCATTCCATGGCTCAGCAGCAGTGCCTGTCCATGTGGAGGTGTGGAAAACAAGATTGCCCCAGCGGTCGAAAATATATTCGTTGTAGTTATTGGGGTCAACACTTATGCCTTGCGGGAAAAACAGATCGTTGATTCCATCCCCGTTTGGTGTGAAAACATTTGGAACATAAAAAGTGAAAATGTCTTTTACCTTAACGGAATCAGTGATGGTATCTGTGCATCCGTTATTATCTGTAACTATAAGTGTAATGATGTATGTGCCAAGATTAGAATATTGATGCACTGAATTACTTCCTGCCTGATCAGGAGAGCCATCACCAAAATTCCAATCCCACGAAACAACCTGTCCGGTTGAATTATCCTGAACTGCCACCGGACCATCCATCAATGTGAGTATTCGCGGATGTACTGAGAACCCTGCCTGAGGACCCGGAGTTTCCATGACATTAATATTTTCTATTGTTGTACACATAGAATCGGTCACAGTTATAGTATAACCACCCTGAACAAGTCCTGATATACTGGCAGTGGTTTGTCCGTTACTCCACATCAAAGAATAATTTCCTGTCACGCCTGTTATGATAGCTGTTGCAGTACCATCAGCCTGATGGCAAATTTCATTTGTGGAAGAAACAGTAACAATAGGAGGAGGTGTATTTGTTATTACTACAGTATTGAATGCGGTGCAATGGTTGGCATCAGTTACAGTGATGGTGTATGTACCTGCATGAACATTTTGTAACAATGTAGTGTTTTGAGGAGGAGAACTGTTCCATGCATAAGTAAATCCCGGTGTACCACCGCTAACAGATACTACGGCGCCACCGTTTGAAGTGGAGCAGGTTTCATTGGTTATGCTTGCTATTGCAACGGAAGGACCGGCGATATTACTTAGTATTACAGATGATGTGCCGGTACATCCGGAAGCATCGGTAACTGTAACAGTATAAGTATTGGCTGTAAGACCGGTCGCATTTTGAGTTGTCTGACCATCTGACCACAGGAAAGTCATTGGAGTAACACCACCGGTATAAGTTGACTGGGCTGTACCATTTGCTTGACCGCAGGTTTCATTTGTGAAAGTCGTGGAAACTGTAGGTGGTGGGATATTATTGATAGTAACTGAAGTCGTGCTTGAGCATCCCGAACCATCCGAAACTGTTACTGTATAAGTGCCCGCTGCTAGTCCTGTGATGGTAGCTGTAGTGGGTCCTGTATTCCAGACATAAGAAGTCCCTCCTGTAGCAGTCGCGCTTCCATTGATCAGGTTGCATGTGGCCGGCGAAAAAGGACTGATCTGTGCATTCGGCGAAGGATTCACTGTTACCACACCAGTGGCGGAAGCTGTGCATCCTCCGTCAGTACCGGTAACAGTATAGGTAGTGGTTGTTGTAGGGCTGATATTCAAAGTAGCGGTAGTGGGTCCGGTACACCATGTATAAGATGTCGCTCCACTCGCTACAAGAGAAGCCTGCGCTCCATTACAAATAGCTGCATTCGTAACACTCAAAACCGGAGGTGGTGCAATTGTTACGGTTACTGAATCCACAGCGCTGCATGCTCCATTGGATACAGTGACAAAATATGTCGTTGTACTGGCCGGAGTGGCAGTAGGATTGCAGACATTGCAATTACTTAACGATCCTGCAGGCGCCCATAAATATGTAGTTCCACCCGAAGCAGTAAGTTGTACTGATCCACCACTGCAGGTTCCTGTATTATTGCAGATAGTTATTGCAAATCCGGGATTGATATGAACTGTATCTACACCTCTCAGACGGATGCATGAATTATCAGTTACCGTAACATAATATGTGCCGGGTTGAACATTGGTAATGCTGTTGGTTGTACTTCCATTGCTCCATATATAAGTATATGGTGAGACACCACCAGTTACATT
>CAISZK010000353.1 GCA_903889915.1 uncultured Bacteroidota bacterium | reverse complement strand
TTTGCTTTCACAAAATAATCCATTCCTTCGCCAACATGACATTCAGCACATCTAACTCGTGCATGTGGCGAATGAGTATAAGCAGTATATTCAGGGTTCATTGAATGGCACAATTTCCCGCAGAACCCAACAGATTCCGAATATTTAACAGCTTCGGAAGTTCCAAAAACAGTCATTAATACAAAAATTGTAGAAATAATAATAAAGGCAGCAGCAGCGTTTCTATGCTTTTTATTGTTCAGGTTTATTTCAGGAAATTTTTTACCCGGACTTTTCCTTCTTCGCCATGTTCTGAACATTCCAAATGCAATAAGTACCAAGCCAGCTACCAGGAAACAGGGCACAACTATAAAGGTGAACAAATCAAAATAAACACTGCCTACACTGAAAAATTTCGTGATAATAATTAAAATTATCACTGTGATAAAAGCAATTGTAGCAGTGATCGTGCCCAGATAGGAAATAAAATTTTTATAGGTTTCGGGTAGTTTCATAGTTCAAATTTTAGTAAATATTTTGATGGTCACGGGTCATAGGTCATTGGTCAATAGTCAATAGTCAATAGTCAATTGTCATTAGTCAATTGTCATTAGTCAAAAGACAATAATTGGTATTGAGGACAAGAACTTCAATTCAGAATTATTTGTTATTAATGATTTTTTACAATAATTATCCTATAGTTTTGGTAGTGCAAAATTAATGTAATTTTTGACTTTTATGAAATGAATATTCATTCATACCCTTTCTAAAAATTAAAACCAGCATTAATCGCAAGGAAAATCAAGGTATGATGTTTGAAAAGAAATTAAAAAAAAATATCAGGGAGTGGAAAATGCAACAGGAACGATCTTACCATTCATGACTTGATGAGCGCTTAGGGCGAAATTCACAATAAATTCAGCCATTCCTGAAGGGGTTACAGGTGCATTGTAACCGGGAAAAGCTTCAGCAAGCATTTGTGTTTGCACTGAACCGAGGGCAAGACAGTTCACGCTAATCTTTTTTGATTTTAATTCTCCGGCCAAACATTCAGTCAGAATTCCAATGGCGCCTTTTGAAGCACTGTAAAGAGATAATCCCGGAAACTTAGAGCTGCCCTGAAACCCGCTCATGCTGCCGATATTGACAATATGAGAAGGCTGTCCAAAATATGGCAACAGGGATTGAATTAAAAGAAAAGGAGCTTTGGCATTCACTGAAAACATCAAATCGAAATCATTAGCAGTTAGTTTTTCAATTCTTTTATTTACCAGGGAACCAGCATTGTTAATAAGAATATCAACTTTCTTAAAATGCTCAAGCATGAAAGTTATAAGAGCTTTTTCAAAACCTTTTTTGTTCAGGTCTATGGAAACAGGGAACAACTTTCCACAACTTTTATTTTTAGAAAACTGAGAGGCCAGTTTATTCAGTTCTGAAATATTTCGCGACAATGCAATAACATTATTTTCTTTGACAATTGTGAATTGATGTGCGGTTTCAAAGCCAATTCCTCTACCCGCTCCTGTTATAATGATGTTCATAAAAATGTTTTTCCAAAATTACTAAATAAAATTTTACTTTTGCAGCATTGAAGATACGTGCAAATTTGCAAATTGATCAAATACTGAATTTTATTCTTCACTTTTAAATCATAAATATCAGAAGTGTTGCGAGCCAAAAATACTTATTTTCAGTGCCATAAAGGTTCCAATATTAAAAATAAAAATAAAATTTTGGTAATTCAAAACATAACTATATCTTTGCAGTCCTTTTTTTAATAAAATTTTGAATTTAATAATCAACCAGGTATGTATTTAACAGCAGAAAAAAAGAAAGAATTATTTAAAGATTTTGGTAAATCAGAATTTGATACAGGCACATCAGAAGGTCAGATAGCCTTATTTTCATTCAGGATCGCTCACCTTACCGGGCATTTGAAAACAAATAAAAAAGACCTCGGAACTGAGAAAGCTCTTGTTTGCCTTGTTGGAAAAAGAAGAAGACTTCTCGATTATCTGAAACACACAGATATTGAACGTTACAGAACAATCATCAAGAAACTTAAAATAAGGAAATAATTTTCGTTTCCTATTCTTTGGAAAAAGGCAATTCATTAATTGCCTTTTTTTGTCTTTAATAAAAAAATAAAAACATCTATGAGTAAAATTGGAATTCAAACTTCGTTTGATATTGGAGATGGCAGGATCATCACCATTGAGACTGGTAAATTAGCAAAACAAGCCGACGGCTCTGTTGTAGTGAAAATGGGAGACACTATGCTTCTTGCAACGATTGTAACAAAAACAGAAGCTGCAGAAAATGCAGACTTCCTTCCTTTATCAGTGGAATACCAGGAAAAATATGCTTCAGCAGGGCGCTTTCCCGGAGGGTTCTTTAAAAGAGAAGCCCGTTTGTCGGAATATGAAATTCTTATTTCACGATTGGTTGATCGCGCATTACGCCCACTATTCCCTGATGACTACCACGCAGAGACACAAGTACAGATCACTTTAATATCTGCGGATAAAAATATTATGCCGGATGCTCTTGCATGCCTTGCAGCATCATCGGCAATCGCAGTTTCGAACATTCCTTTTAACGGACCTATTTCAGAAGTAAGGGTAGCAAGGGTAGAAGGAAAATTGATCATCAATCCAACATTTACAGAAGTTGCAAATGCTGATATTGATATTATGGTTGCTGCTTCAGTGGACAATATCGTCATGGTTGAAGGTGAAATGAAAGAAATTTCAGAACCCGAAATGGTGGAAGCAATAAAATTTGCACATGATGCGATAAAAATACAATGTAAAGCACAAACTGATCTTGCAGCATTGGTTGAAATAGCTAATCCAAAAAGAGTTTATTGTCATGAAAACAATGATGAAGATTTAAGAAAAGCTGTAACTGAAGCTACCTATCAAAAAGCATACACCTGTGCAAAATCAGGTAATAAGAACAAACACGAAAGAGGAGAAGCTTTTGAGGCAATCCTGAATGAGTTTATTGAAAGTCTTCCTGAAGAAGAAAGAGAAGCAAAGACACCACTGGTAAAGAAATATTATCATGATGTTGAAAAGAAAGCCATGCGCAACATGATACTTGATGACAGATTTCGTCTTGATGGAAGGAAACTTGACGAAATACGTCCTATCTGGTCAGAGGTTGATTATTTGCCGGCAGCGCATGGTTCTGCAATATTTACACGTGGAGAAACACAATCACTAACGACAGTTACCCTTGGTACCAAACTTGACGAACAAGCCATAGACGGTGCTGTAATTGAAGGAAGGAACAATTTCATCCTTCATTATAATTTCCCTTCATTCTCGACAGGTGAAGTTAAAATGAACAGAGGAACAAGCCGCAGAGAAGTCGGGCATGGTAACCTTGCATTAAGAGCTTTGAAACCTATCATTCCTGCAAGTGATATCAATCCTTATACCGTAAGAATAGTCTCAGACATTCTTGAATCCAACGGTTCTTCTTCGATGGCTACAGTTTGTGCCGGCACTCTTGCGCTTATGGATGCAGGTGTAAAAATTAAAAAACCTGTTTCAGGAATTGCAATGGGACTGATCACTGACAATGAAACAAAGAAATATGCCGTACTTTCAGACATACTCGGTGATGAAGACCACCTGGGTGATATGGATTTCAAAGTAACAGGCACCAAGGATGGCATTACAGCATGCCAGATGGATATCAAGGTTGACGGATTATCATTCGAAATACTTTTAGAAGCGCTGAACCAGGCTAAAGCAGGAAGATTGCACATACTTGGTGAAATGGAAAAAACCATCACAACACCTAGAGAAGATTACAAACCTCACGTTCCAAGAATTGAAAAAGTAACAATTCCCAAAGAATTTATTGGCGCTGTAATTGGACCTGGCGGAAAGATCATCCAGGAAATGCAAAAAGACACCAATTGCACCATCATCATTGAAGAAGTTGGTGAATTTGGGATCATAGATATTTTTGCAGCAGATAAAAATTCCATTGATGCCGCAAAGGATCGTATTCGCAAAATAGTTGCTGTTCCTGAAATAGGTGAAATTTATAAAGGAAAAGTAAAAAGCATTATGCCATTTGGCGCTTTTGTTGAAGTTCTTCCAGGAAAAGACGGCCTGCTTCATATCTCCGAAATTGAATGGAGACGCGTTGAAAAAGTTGAAGACGTGCTGAAAGAAGGTCAGGAAATTGAAGTAAAACTTATAGAGATTGACAAAAAGACAGGTAAAATGAAGCTTTCAAGAAAAGCATTGTTACCACGTCCTCCAAGAGAAGATAAACCACAGGCATAAAATGGTCAATAGTCAATGGTCAATAGTTATCAGCTATTGACCATTGATTTTTATGATAACCAATTTGTCTTTATTCCGTATAACCAGTCCTTGTTAAAGAAATAATGGCTACATCAAAACATCTTATAGCACCCTCTATCCTTTCAGCAGATTTTGTAAATCTTGAAAGAGATATTCAGATGATCAATTCTAGCAAAGCCGACTGGCTGCATGTTGATGTGATGGATGGATTGTTTGTTCCCAATATCACCATTGGTTTCCCGGTGATCAAAAGGATTAAAAAGATCTCAGCAAAGCCTCTTGATGTGCACCTGATGATCGTTCAACCCGAACGCTACATTGATGCTTTTAAAGAAGCAGGAGCTGATAATTTAAGCGTACACATTGAAGCGAGTGTTCATCTGCACCGCACAATTCATGCAATAAAGGATGCTGGTATGAAAGCCGGAGTGGTGCTTAATCCGCATACTTCCGTTAATCTCCTTGAAGATATTATAGCCGATGTTGATATTGTTTGCATCATGTCTGTGAACCCCGGTTATGGCGGACAAAAGTTCATTGAGCATACTTTTAATAAAGTGTTACAACTAAAGAAACTTATTGAAATCACAAATTCTTCAGCACTTATTGAAGTTGACGGCGGTGTTGACATTTCAAATGCTGCAAAGCTATTTGATCATGGCGCCAATATTCTTGTGGCCGGCAATTACGTTTTCTCCTCAAAAGATCCAGTTGAAACTATTGCAGGATTGAAAAGTCTTTGATCTTTTATCCGGTGTTGGCAGAAAGTCCTTGTATTTTCCTACAGAGTTGTCATTGCATCACTGAAATCATTGAACAGATTTTGTAGAAAATATCCTTATCCTTTCTTAAAATAATCTACTTTTACAGTCCTGAATTTATAAAGAATATTCAGCAAAAATGAAAATCGTAGTCAATACGCAATGCCTCATTAAAGACAAGCTGGAAGGGCTTGGCTGGTTCAGTTATGAAACGTTGAAACGAATCACTGTGCAGCATCCCGAACATGAATTTATTTTTGTCTTCGACAGGAAATGGGACAATGATTTCATTTTCTCGGAAAATATTAAACCGGTTATTCTTTATCCTCCATCACGTCATCCTTTTTTATGGCAGCTTCGTTTCGGCGAACTTTTTCCATTGTTATTGCATTATCACAAACCCGATCTGTTTTTATCAACAGACGGATGGATGCCATTGCATACAAAGGTAAAATCGGTTGATGTTATTCATGATCTAAACTTTGAATATACCCCCGAAAATATTCCTTACTGGTACAGGAAATATTACCAATATTATTTCCCGCGTTTTGCAAAAAAAGTGACAAGGCTGGCCACAGTATCTGAATATTCAAAATCGGACCTTGTAAGCAAATACAACATATCACCTGAAAAAATTGACGTAGTCTATAATGGCTGCAATCTCAAATATAAATGCATAAGCGCCACTGAACAGAAAAACACAAGACAGGAATTCACCTTCAATCAACCTTACTTTGTATTTGTAGGTTCGCTGCATCCCCGTAAAAACCTAAGCAACCTTTTCAAAGCGTTTGATCTTTTCAAGAAGAGTTCGGACAACAATGTCAAGCTGCTAATTGTTGGAGAAAAACGCTGGTGGACAACTGAAATTGATAACATTTACAACAGCATTAACCATAAGGAGGATATCATTTTCACAGGAAGAGTTGATCCTTTGAAGTTGTGTAAAATTCTGAGTTCATCCCTTGCCATGACCTACGTTTCTTTTTTTGAAGGTTTCGGCATTCCAATCCTTGAAGCTTTTAATTGCGAGACACCGCTTATCACCTCCAATGTAACATCCATGCCGGAAATAGCAGGTGATGCGGCTTTGCTGGTTGATCCATTCTCTCCTGATTCCATTGCAAACGCAATGTTGCAAATTGCAAACAGTGATACTCTGCGTCAGGAATTGATTGCTAAAGGAAAAATCAGAAGCCAGAACTTTAGCTGGCAAAAATCAGCAGATTTGTTGTGGGGCTGTATTGAAAAGGCTATGGGAAGTTAAAATAGTAATGGGTAATAGTTGTAGGTAATCAGTTTAATTAAGAGACAAAAATTTATTAATTTCTTGCCTGACTTGTTCATGTGGAATTCCCTTACCTTCGTGCAATTGTTTTAAACCTTTTTCAATATTTTTCCTTTCGGAATCAGACAACATATCCCACCAGTCAACGTCTTTGCTTAAAAGCATATTAAAATAAGCCTGAATTTTATCCAACACACTCACATCGTCAGTTTCATCAATGAGTTTATAAAGATTGGTTTTTATTTGAGTTGTATTCATCATTATAAAAAGTATCAAATTACAGAAAATTGAATTATGCCCATTTCAACAAATTCACGAATTACATCGGCATTACAAAATTACTAAATTCATTTCATTTATAAAATTTATTTAAGGATAGAGATTGTCATTTTCAAATTCCCTGATTAAACTGCAGCATTATTTTAAGAACAGGGAATACCCTCAATTTTAAATAAACTCACAACACCTCTTCCCTACCCTTCATTATGATAAGGTTCATTGCGGATGATGGTAAATGCCCTGTATAACTGTTCCGCAAAAAGCAAACGAATGATCTGATGTGAGAATGTCATTTTTGACAATGAAATTTTTGAATTTGCTCTTGAGTAAAGTTTTTCTGAAAAACCAAAAGGACCACCTACGATAAACACAAGATTTTTCACAGAACTATTCATCTTTTGTTGAATGAATGCAGAAAATTCCATTGATCTGTATTCATTTCCTTTTTCATCCAGAAGCACAACATGATCCTTTTCGTTTATTGATTTTAACTGCGCCTCCGCTTCTTTTTCTTTTACCTGTAAAGGGTTTAAACTTTTGGTATTTTTCAGATCAGGCAAAACCAAAGTTTCAAATTGGATGTAATGCTGCAATCGTTTTTCGAAAATTTTAAATCCCTCTTTGATGAAAGATTCTTCGGTTTTTCCAGTTAACATGAGAGTTATCTTCATTGTAGAAAAGGCTTGTTTTAGACCCTCCAAAATTAAAAATATTATTCTATCAGTATCACAAATTGAATTATTACATTTGCGTTGGTATTCTGTAAAGCATTATTTTTACCACGATATGATCATTGGCTCAATTTTTGCTTTTAACTTTTACCATTAAAAAAACAGAAAGATATGAAAAGGATTTCAGTAATTATTTTACTTCTCGCGATAACAACAACGATTTCGGCTTCATTACTATTTTATAGCCCTAATGACATCATAACAGATATCAGCACTGCAATTAAATCTGGTGTTGCTACAAATGTTTCAAAATATTTTAATTCCACCCTGGATATAACCACTCCTGATAATGAAGGAACCTACAGCAAAACTCAGGGAGAACTGATATTGAAAGATTTTTTCACTAAAAATCCACCTGCTTCATTTGCTGTCAATCATCAGGGTTCATCTGTTGACGGCTCACAGTACGCAATAGGCACCTATGTTTCCGGCTCAGTTTCGTACAGGACGTATTTTCTTCTGAAAAAGGTTACAGCAGGTTCACTCATACAAAAACTTGAATTCGAAGTTCAGTAACTTCCCCTACAATTACCATTAGAATGACCATTGATCAAATTATTGAGCAAGCCCTCATTGAAGATATTGGTGATGGCGATCACACCTCGCTGTCGTGTATCCCGGCTACTGCCAATGGCAAAGCCAAATTACTTGTAAAAGAAAAAGGCATCCTTGCAGGTGTAGAAATAGCTGTAAAAGTTTTTCACAAAGTGGATCCAGGGTTGAAAATTAATATCCTGATAAAAGATGGAAACGCAATTCAGCCCGGAGATATTGCATTTTATGTTGAAGGCAGTTCCATCTCTATATTGTCGGCCGAAAGGCTGGTGCTTAACTTTATGCAACGGATGAGTGGCGTTGCCACTGCAACCCATGAATTAAGTCACCTCATCAAAGATACCAAAGCTAAAATATTAGACACACGAAAGACCACTCCCCTGCTCCGTGAAATTGAAAAAATGGCTGTAAGAATTGGTGGTGGGTTCAATCACAGAATGGGACTTTATGATATGATCATGATTAAGGACAATCATATTGATTTTGCAGGAGGAATTGAAAAAGCAATAACTTCAACACACCAATATCTGACAAGTAAAAACAAAAAGCTCTTCATAGAAATTGAAGCGCGCAATTTGGATGATGTAAAAGAAATTATCAGAGTGGGCGGAGTTCAAAGGATCATGCTTGACAATTTCACTCCGGAAAAATTAAAAGAAGCCGTAGAACTGATCAATGGCAAATATGAGACCGAAGCATCAGGAGGAATAAAAAAAGAAAGTATTCACGACTATGCAGTGACTGGTGTTGATTTTATTTCAGTAGGTGCAATCACACATCAAATCAAAAGCCTTGACCTTAGCCTGAAGGCAGTGGAGTAAAAAACACAGTTTCGGGTTGTGGGTTTCTTGTTTCTTGTTTCTAGTTCAAGGTTCAAGGTTCAATGTTATTGGACAGCGATAAAACCTTAATTCAACTTACACGTATAAGTTACTGATGAATTCTAAAAGAATTATTGTTAGAATAAAACAACTCTGGTTGTTTGCCTTTTTGATCAGATTATTCAAAAGGCTTACGATCCCCGGTTTTGATGGCATGTCAGTACATGAGGTTTCCTCATTTTTCATAAAAGGAATCTGGCAGGGAGCAATCACAACAAGGGCTGCAGCACTTTCATTTACTTTTTTCCTGGCGCTGTTTCCTGCAATAATATTTTTCTTCACGCTTATCCCATACATCCCGATTCATGGATTTCAGGATACACTGATGATCATGTTGCACAACATTCTTCCTACGGAAACATACCATTCAGCTTTGAGCACACTTGATGATATTATCCGCAGACAACACGGAAGCTTGCTTTCATTCGGCTTTATTGTTGCATTATATGTTTCCACAAGCGGGATAACCGGAATCATGAATGCATTCAACAACTCCATTCATGTTAAAGAAACACGTTCATATTTCAAACAGAAATTGATTGCCATACTTCTGGTTTTTATTCTTTCCATCATAATCATTGCTGCGATCTCCCTATTAACACTGGGTAATTCATTTCTAAGATATCTTGTTGCACAAGGCTTTTTTCAAAACCATTTCAAGTATTATGCATTGATTGTAGTAAAGTGGATTGTCATTGTTGCCCTTTTCTTTTTCACAATTTCTTTCCTCTATTATCTTGCTCCTGCCCGTCACGGAAGGTTTCGTTTTATTTCTCCCGGTTCAACGCTTGCAACCTTTCTATTTATCATGACCTCCATCGGTTTCAATTATTACATTTCTCATTTCTCTCAATACAATAAACTGTATGGTTCAATTGGCGCTCTCATAATTATTTTGATGTGGATTTACATCAATGCCATTGTTATCCTGATAGGCTTTGAGCTCAATGCCAGTATCAGGAATGCAAGTGGGAAGAAAAAATAAATTTGCATATTGACAGTTCCCGCCTGTTTTAAATTCATATCTTTGATGAAAATTATTTTAGATGCACAGGTTTCTACTTTTTGCATTCTTCATAATAACCAT
The DNA here is from genome assembly GCA_903889915.1 of uncultured Bacteroidota bacterium. Classification (GTDB taxonomy): domain Bacteria; phylum Bacteroidota; class Bacteroidia; order Bacteroidales; family CG2-30-32-10; genus CAISZK01. Next base: position 5,010 of record CAISZK010000353.1, on the reverse strand, counting down.
TAATTCCTACTCCCAAAAGGAATTTGATCATTGGTTTTTTGGTCACGATGCAGGTATTGATTTTAATCAAAGCCCGCCATTATCTGTGACCAATGGGGCTCTCTACACTTCAGATCAATCTTCAACCATCTCTGATTCTGCCGGAAATCTGCTGATGTATTCAGATGGAATTTTCGTTTGGAATAAAAATAATGTTCAAATGCCCAATGGCTACGGCCTGATGGGAAGCAGTGTGACTTATGGTCATGCTTCAATTATTGGCCGGAAGCCCGGCATTTATAATTTATTCTACATTTTCAGTATTGATGGTTTTGCAGGTTCCGGAGGACTTCAATATTCCATTGTTGACATGAATTTACAGGGCGGGAATGGTGATGTAATTTCAAAAAACCATCAGCTTGTTCAACCTGTTTGCGAAGAGTTGGCAGGCATAATACATCAGAATGGGCAGGACATCTGGATCATAACACACCAATGGAACACCGACGCCTTCTACGCATATTTGCTGACTTCAACAGGCGTAAACAATCCTGTAATAACTCATATCGGACCTGTACACCAGGGAGGAAGTAATGGATATTATAATTGCCAGGGACAACTTGCTGCATCACCTGATGGATCAAGGATAGCTTGTGCAATTTACGACATGGGACTTTATGAAATTTACGATTTTGACAATTCGACAGGTGTAGTTTCAAATCAAATTGAATTAACCGGATATGCACCGGCATGGGGCATGCAATTCTCACCGGATAGAACAAAATTATACGGAACAAGGTGGACTGGAAGTGAAATTTACCAATTTGATCTTACAGCCGGATCAGCATCAGCCATTGCAAATTCAGTTGTAATTGTTGGCACGGCGACTTCTCCTGACTCCTATTATAAAGCCGGCTTTCTGCAATTGGCGCCGGATAAAAAGATCTATGTTGCAAAAATGAATAGCGATTATCTGGGAGTAATCAACAATCCCAATGCATCAGGTACTTCATGTAATTTTGTTGATAATGGGAAATATCTGGCAGGAAAAATATCTCAGGCCGGATTGCCACTTTATATTATCACATACTCCCCTGACTATATACCTGAATTCACATTTCAGAACACATGTACGAGTGATACTTTTTCATTTGTATCTGTCAACACTTCCAATGCCGATTCTGTAAAATGGAATTTTAATGATCCTTCGTCAGGATTTAATAACACATCTTTATCCCTGTATCCTCATCATGTTTTTACTATGCCCGGCACTTATAACGTATCTCTGACATCTTACCATTCTTCGCATGCAGATAGTGTTATTCATGAAGTGACAGTTTACGCAAACAGCCTGAATGCTGACATTTCCGTGCCCAACGTATTTACGCCAAATGGTGATGGGATCAATGAACTGTTTGAAATAAATTGTTCGGAAGTTTCGGATTTTAAGATAAAAATTTACAATCGTTGGGGAAATCAATTATTCAATAATGAAGGTTGCACTGCTTATTGGGACGGAAAATACAAGGAGAATCTATGCTCTGCCGGCGTTTATTTCTGGATAATTGAATACGCTACAACATGCAATAACAAAAGAATCACTCAGTATAAAACAGGCATTGTACATTTGCTAAGATAATCTTTTTAAACACACCTGCCTTTGCGAAATTATTTTCAAAAGGTAATTAACAAACTTGTAATTAAAAAAATACGTTCTTTTTAAAATAAATTTTATTTGACACTATTCTACATTGAAATAAATTTTACTATATTTTATGACAATTTTCTTTTAAATTAAGGCGTCATAAAATTACTGCAATGCACTTATTGTTGAAAAATAATAAAATTTTTTTAAAAATTTTGCTAATTATGAGACTTAAATTGTTTAAATTTGTAATGAAATTAAAACATCAAATTATTGAGCAGAAGTTTTAATTTAAAAGTCTGAATATTAGCACTTAAATTTAGTTTACTTTTTAATCACTAAAACGATATAGATTTATGGAAATAATAAGAGTATGCTTGAATTGCAACAAAATTCTTCCTGAAAATTCTCAAAGAAGGAAATATTGCAGCAACGAATGCCATCAGGGCTATCTCTACAAAACCAGAGATAGAAAATTGCAGGATTGCAAAATCTGTCCTCAATGCAAAACGATTTTTGTACCTGAGGCTCGTAGCCAAAAATACTGTGGCGACCAATGCCGTTCTGATCATTACAACTTTGTCAAAGCCAGTACAGCAATTGTCAAGACCTGTCCGCTTTGCAAAGTACCATATAAATCCCGACAAGAACACCGGTTAATTTGCCAGGTTCTCCTCAATCAGATTGCACTTAAAAAGCAACAGCATAAAGTAACCGATAATGGTCTGACTTGTCCCGGCTGCGGCAAAAAATTTATACCTACTCATGGCAACCAGAAATTTTGCAACAATAAGTGCAACATAGAATACTATGAGAGACTCAATACACCCACTGATGTAAAAATAAAAAAGTGCGTACAATGCAATATGATTTTTAAAAGCGCTGATCCGCTTCAATTTTTTTGCAGCGATGCTTGTCACGACAAACATCTTAAGATTGCACCATCACTTGCAAACAAAACCAAGATATGCCCAAATTGCAAGAAATCTTTTGAAACATCCAACACTAAAATCAAATTTTGCAGTCTGCAGTGCCAGACATATTTTAAACACAAGAAAACCGTAAAAAAGGGTTGGCCAGGCTCAAAGTATAATTAAAGTCAATGGTCATTAGTCAATAGTCATTAGTCATTAGTCATTAGTCATTTGTCAATAGTCAATAGTCAATAGTCAATAGTCATTAGTCATTAGTCAATAGTCATAAGTCATAAGTCAGGGCTTTCGTATTTGAACACCTCTTGCTTTAGGTATTTTTTCTAAATGTGTTTCAATTTACGCAGGATGTAATGCCGTTTATTGAAGTCGCCAAATCACTTACCTTAAATCTGCCACAAGAAGTATTGAAAAAGTAGATATTTTGAAACCGAAGAGGAAGTCTGTTACCGCTGGAGCATGATGCTTGACAACGAAGCTTACGGAGAATGGAGTCCGTGGTATTCGGGAATTGCTCCATAATGGAGTTGTTAAAGCATTTGGAAAGGGGTGGTAATTTATCACCCCTTTTCTTTTTTTATAAAATTATGTTGAAAATAGAGTACTTCCATCCTACATGAGAATCGGGTAACCCGAATAGAGAATCAGGATGACTGAATAAGTAACACGGCAACCCGACTACATTATCGGGATGACGGAATACATTATCCGGCAACCCGAATATATTATCGGGATGATGGAATAAGTAACACAGCAACCCGATTACATTATCGGGATGACGGAATAAGTAACACAGCAACCCGATTACATTATCGGGCTGACGGAATATGTAACACAGCAACCCGATTACATTATCGGGATGATGGAATACATTATCCGGCAACCCGAATACATTATCGGGATGACGGAATACATTATCGGGCTGACCGATTCTATTTACCTATCAGGATCATTCTAAATCAGGCAAATAAAAAATTTTACATTTTTTGGAACAAAACAAATAGCGTTTTGTCGATAATTACAGATAGTGGTTTTTGGATAAAACTCAATTCTTGATAAACATCCTGTCAAAAAAACTCTTTTTCATTTTCCAAACGAAGCAGAAAAATATTGAGCAAATTCCTCATTTATTCTTTAACTATTTTCTCAACAACAACACTAGTGTTATTGGTAACTTTAATAAAATAAACTCCTGCAGGATAATCCAAAATGCTTACATCAGTTGAGATTGCAGTAATAGGCTGCCCGGTTAAAAGTTTTCCATCAATACTATAAATGCTGTACTGTGAATTACTCTTTGCAGTATAATCCGGGAAATTAATTGTTATTTGATCGTTTGTGGGATTAGGGTAAACATTCAAATCAAACTTAATACTAATATTCAGATCATTGATCCCATCATGATACGTAGGATCGAATGACCACAAATCTGGCAAATATCCGGCAGTAGATGAAATTGAAGATCCTGTTCCGACATAAATAAGATTGTTGGCTGAAAAACAAATTCCCGCATATCTTACTGTAAAAGCCGAAACAGAACTAATTGACGCACTCCATGTGTTTGTAGCAGGGAAGTATTCGTAAAAATCGTTGTACCTATTTGACAAATCATTGCCTGTTCCAAAATAAATCCGATTTTGATAAACAGCGCTAAGAACTCCCATTCTTGCCGGACCAGGCAGATTCGTAATGTTTGTCCAGGTGTTAGTAGCTCTATTGTATTTCCAAATATCATTGGTTGCACTTCCTGAATCATTCAAGCCTGTCCCTAAGTATCCATTATTCATGAACGAAAAGGCAGTACCATGGTTTCTTGCACCACCGGGAAAATCTTGTAACTGAGTCCAGGTATCAGTACTTGTGACGTACATCCACATATCAGTTAAATAACTAGGCCCACCGGGAGAACCAGTGCCAATAAAAGCGGTGTCACCCAAAACAAAACAACTCGCACCATAACGAGCAGTACCGGGAAAACTTGATTTTTGAAGCCATGAATTTGTCGAAGGGGTATATTCCCACAAATCATTATGACAAACAAAAGAGTTATCAGCTCCCAGACAAATATACCCCTTCCCATTAATTGTAAATGCAGTTGCTGCATAACTACCTGCTCCCTGATAATTCCCTTTGCTTGTCCAGGTGTTTGTGGTTGGATCATATTCCCAAAAATCATACAGCTTTGTTCCACTCACATTTTGACCAAGTCCGACGTAGCCCTTTCCATTAATGGAAAAACAACTGGCAACATATCTTCCCGGATCATTCATACTGGCTTTTTGAACCCATGGAATTTGTGCAAACATTGCAATATTAAATGCAAGAATGCAGAGTAAAATAAGTAATCTTTTTTTCATTTTAAGCTCTCCTTTTATTAATAAATTTTTGAATAAATAATTAAACTAAATGCTGAATTATACTTTATTTCTTTAGAGTTATTGATTCTAAAAATTT
>CAISZK010000352.1 GCA_903889915.1 uncultured Bacteroidota bacterium | reverse complement strand
GAAACGCTAAAATGGATAGAAACAAAATCCTGTTACGAAATAGTCGCTTTTGATAAAGATGTGCTTATAACTATCGAAAAAATAAATTTCTACGAAATGCACGATCGAATAATTTTAGCAACGGCAATGTATTACAACACCCCTATACTTTCGAGTGATAAACTTTTTAAACAAGTTAAGGGAATTGAAATTATCTGGTGAACAAAAATAAATGGACAAGCAGCTTAAGACACAGGAAAATATTTTTACATGGATTTATTCCATTATGCCCGTCCAGCACAAGGTTGAATATTTTACATTAACAATTCAAAAATAAAATATCATGGAAGATGAAACTAATATGAAATTAGAAAAATATAAAATAATACTGGACTTCTTAAAATTTGAAGCAACAACTTTATGGCAAATCTTTGGCGCATTCTTTATTGCACATGCCATTTTCATTGGTTTTATTGCAACTTCATTCGCCGAATCAAAAAATCAAAATATGAATTATGGTTTATTTCTAATTGTTGGTATTGTTGGATTTTTGTTAACAATATTATGGTTTGGTACATTCTATAGAAATTCTAAATGGTACAATTTTAGAATGAATCAAGCTAAAAAAGCAGAAGCTTGCTTAATTGGAGATACAGATAAATGGTATTTATTAAATAAAGATGCTAATAGCTTTTCAGATGGGGAAAAAGTAACAATTATTATTGAAGAACCTGAAAATAAAAAAAATAAAAAGGAATGTCAAATAGATGTAATTGGAATAAAAAATGAAATAGCAGGTTATATCATGATAATAATTTTTGCTTTAATTTATCTTAATATTATTATCTGGTCATTAATTAAAATTAGCTGTTAAAATTTATGAAAATTAAAAAAATATTAATACTATTGATTTTATTATCTTCATCTCATTGCTTTTCTCAATCTACAGTATATATAACTAAAATTTCTAATGTTAGTTTTACTGTTGAAAAGGATATAATAATTGTAAAATATGACTTTACCAATTCAGGTTATTGTTCAGATTTGCAATTTGGTTTCACTAAAATTATATTATTTGATACAAATAATGCCGAAATTGCTTCTTTCATTAATGATAGAAAGGGTAGAAATGGAGAACATTTTGAAAAAAAAATAGTTTTATCCAAATCCCTGTTGACTCGAATTAAAGGAATGATAAAAATTCGAGTAGAAACTCCTTATTCATCTTATTCATCTTGTAATACTTTTGGAGAAAGTGATTTTCAGTCTATAAATAATTTGGAAACAAAATTAATACCTAAGCCTACAGCACCCGCAAATCTTTCCATTTCAAATATTACTTTCAATGATTCTTTAGGAAATAATAATAATATTTTAGATGGAAATGAGAATGCTAAAATTACATTTATATTATCAAATAAAGGGAAAGGGGATGCTTATAATCTTGTTGCCGAAATTAGTGAAGAAAATAAATTAAAGGGACTTGAGTATCCAAAAGAGCAAATAATTGGGAATTTAGCATCAGGCAAAGAAATTACAATAAGTATTCCTATTTCGGGTACTATGCAATTAGATTCCGGAAAAGCAAGTTTTACGATTTCAATTAATGAAGCAAATAATTTTAATGCTGACCCTTTTAAAATTTCTATTCCTACTCAAGAATTTAAACATCCAAAAGTCTCTATTATTGATTATAAATTTACTGCTAATGAAGAAGGCAAAATTAAATTAGGGGAATCTGTAACTTTAAATTTAATAATCCAAAATAAAGGACAAGGTATTGCATCGGATGTTAAAATCAGTTTTATTAATCCTTCAAATATCTTCCCTGCTGGTGATACGAGTTTTTCCATTATTAAATTAAAACCGAATGAAAATAATGCAATCAGTTATGAGTTTTTTGCCAATAAAAAATATGAAGGTAATGAAATTCCTCTTCAAATAAAAATCGCAGAAAGCTATGGTAAATATGGTGAAACTAAAACGTTATCTGTATCATTAGATAAGACATTAGCTAAAACACAACAAATTGATATAAATGGAGTATATGACAAGCAGATTCAAATTGACAATGTTTCATTAACATCAGATGTAGATGATAACCTGCCAAAAACAAAAAATAAAAATCCTAATGCTTTTGCAGTGATTATTGGAAATAGAAATTATGTAAATACAATAAAAGTTGATTATGCAATTAATGATGTCAAATCTATAAAGCATTATTTGATAAATGTTTTAGGATATAAAGAGGGAAATATATCTTACATTGAAGATGCCACTAAAAGCACGTTTGAAACATATTTTGGTGGTAAGGATAATCCTTATGGAAAGCTATACAACTATATAAAGCCCGATAGTACTTCTGATGTTTTTATTTATTATTCAGGTCATGGAGCTCCGGGATTAAAAGATAATAAAGGATATTTTGTCCCTGTTGATTGCGATCCGCAATATGTGGAACAAGGCGGCTATTCTTTAAATTTATTTTATTCAAATTTAGCAAAACTACCAGCAAAAAGTATTACTGTTTTAACCGATGCCTGTTTTTCTGGCGCAGATATTATAAAGAATATAAGTTCAATAAAAATCAAAGTATCAGACACTATAGCTACAATAAAAAATTGTGTAATATTATCATCAAGTACAAGTTCTCAGGTTTCTTCGTGGTATCCGGAAAAACAACACGGTATGTTTACCTATTTCTTTTTAAAAGCTTTGCAGGATAAGGAAAAGAGTGATAAAAACAAAGATAACAAACTTACCTACCAGGAAATTTTTGATTACATTTCAGATAAAACAGAAGGCATTCCTTACTATGCCCGTAGTATTAACGGAGTGGAACAAACACCGTGTCTTCAGGGAACGGGAAAGGATAATGTTTTTATAGAATATAAATGACATGGTCTAAAATAGGTTTGCGATTAAAGATGCCCAGCAGATAATCAATTAGTAAACTTCGCCCGGTATTGCCGGACAGAGTTCGCCTCTCACACCACTATAATTACTGTTTTTAAAAATCAGTTGATGGAATTGGCTGGCAATCGAAGAAAATACTTTAAAAATACTTGTGCATAAAGAAAGCGATAGGTTATTAAATCTCGCAAAAAAGAATTTTCAACTCAATTAAATTTATTAATTTTACAGCTCATTAATGGGCAACCAAAATGGATGGATTAAAACAAAAAATAAAGGATCTTGCTGAAACTTTTTCATCTCACTTAAATAAGAAAATAAGACAGCGAAAGGAAGATATGAAAGCCGATGATAATTCGCATTATCTTATTTACCGGGTTTTAGGCATTACAACTAAAGAAGGACAGCTTATTGATGAGTACCAAAATACAGGAAGGTTTTTATACAAATATGCAGGCTCTTTTCTGGAAGAAGCGGCAACTTTATGCTTGAATTATTCATTTCCAGACGGGCATAAAACAAAAGTTGAAAATACAATTGGTCAAAGACCAAAAACATTTGAAATTGATTTTGTAAATAAAAACGATGCAATCGAAGTAAAATGGAGAGATGCAACTACTGATGGAGACCATATTACAAAAGAACATACCAGAGTTCAAGTAATTAAAAGACATGGATACAAACCCATCAGAATCATGTTTTATTATCCTCAGAGAGAGCAAGCCATTAGAATTCAACAAACATTAAAAACACTTTACACAGGTGTTGAAGGTGAATATTATGCCGGTGATGATGCATGGAATTTTTTACTTAAATATTCAGGTGTTGACTTAAAATCAATTTTGACAGAAATAGCTAACGAAAGGACTCCGGAAAATGGAAATCAATAAAATCATACACGGAAACTGCGTTGATAAGCTTCGGGAAATTGAGAGCAACAAGGTTGATTTAATTTATTTCGACCCTCCTTTCTTTACGCAGCGTAAACATTCACTGACAACAAAAGATAATTCAAAAACCTATGAATTTGTTGACAAATATGAATCTATCGAAGAGTATTCAAACCTGATTAAGGATGTTTTGGTTGAATGTAAAAGAGTATTAAAAAATACAGGAAGTGTGTTTCTGCATTGCGACAAAACAGCTTCTCATAATATCAGGGTAGTGTTGGATAAAGTTTTCGGCAGAAATAATTTTCAAAGTGAAATTGTATGGTCTTATAAACGTTGGTCAAATTCAAAAAAGGGTTTATTAAACTCACATCAAATAATTTTCTTTTATTCAAAATCTGACGATTTCAAGTTTAATACAATTTATACAGAATACTCTGCAACAACAAATCTTGACCAGATTTTACAAGACAGGGAAAGGAATGAGAATGGAAAATCTGTTTACAAAAGGGATGAACACGGTAATGTCATAATTGGAAAGCAGAAAAAAGGCGTGCCCTTGTCTGACGTTTGGGATATACCCTATTTAAACCCAAAAGCTAAAGAAAGAACAGGCTACCCTACGCAAAAACCTGTTTTATTATTGAATCAAATAATTAAAATCGTAACTGATGAAGACGATTTGGTTTTAGACCCTTTTTGCGGTAGCGGTACAACCTGCGTTTCAGCAAAAAGTTTAAAAAGAAATTTTATTGGTATTGACATTTCTCTTGATGCAGTGGAATTAGCAAACTCAAGGCTGGAAGAAATGATAATTTCCGAATCCAATTTACTTAATAAGGGGAATGAAGATTATATTGAAAAATCAGAAAAAGAACTTGCCATACTTCAAAACATTAATGCATTTCCGGTACAAAGAAATTCAGGAATTGACGGTTTCTTAAAAGAGCAATCGGATGGTTTGCCAATTCCTGTAAAAATTCAAGGAGAACACGAGTCAATTGAAGATGCAATTGAAAAATTAGAACGTGCTACGATTGGGAAAAATTACCCAACACGAATTGTAATCCAAACAAGAGAATCTGGTATTAGCAGACTTTTTGAATTTCACACTAACGTGGAAATTATAAAATCACTGGAATTACAAGCAAAAGAACTTGCAAGAAAAACAATGAATGCATAATAAAATTGACTGCTCCCTTAGTGATTAATTCGCAGAGTGCGCCTCTCTGCATGAAACAAAATCCAAAAACACTACCTTTGCTCCTCTAAAACAAATGTGTGAAAGCATAGATCATGGCGCTTTTTAAAAACTTTTCTCTTGGAATAAAATCTTACGGCGATGCACACAGGCTCATCGTGAAGCACAAGCTGTGGGGATATGTGTTTTTCCCGGGCATTATCAATCTTGTGTTGTTTATCCTTGTATGTTTATTGGGTTACTACAGCAAGGATATTGTTGTGAAATGGGTATTTGATTTTCTCGGTCTTTCGGGCGAGCACACAGGCATCGCAAGGTTTTTCATTTCACTGTTGCATGTAGTGCTCAACCTTTTCGTGTATTACCTTGTGTTTATGATCTACCTTTCCACTTACAAATACATTGTGCTGATGATAATGCCACCTTTGCTGGCAGTGCTTTCGGAGAAAACAGAAAGACTCATGACGGGCAGAAAATATAAATTCCAATTCAAACAATTTATCAGAGATATTGTTCGCGGACTTTTAATAGTTTTGCGCAATCTTTTAATTGAATTGGGATTTGTGATCATACTGTTTATTCTCGGCTTTGTTCCTTTGCTTGGACTGGTGTGTCCGGTAATAATGTTCCTCGTATCGATGTATTATTACGGTTTTTCAATGATGGATTATTCTAATGAACGAGCAAGACTTTCGGTTAGCCAGAGCGTTACTTTTGTCAGGAAACACAAGGGTTTTGCAATTGCCAACGGTTTTATTTTTTATGTTCTTCTGATGATCCCTTTGGTAGGGTTGCTGATTGCGCCTTCTTATGCAGTGGTTGCGGCGGCAATTGGAGTTGAAAAGATCAGGGAGGAAAATTTATGAGTTTCGGTTTGGTTCAATGTTCAAAGTTCAATGTTCAAAGTTCAATGTTCAATGTTTCGTGATACTATTTTCTATTATCTATTTTCTATCAACTATTTTCTATTCTTCTAATTTCTTTTTCACATGCAAAGTTTAAAAATATCCGCCGTCTCTTATCTCAACACCCTTCCTTTTGTTTATGGTATTCAGCAATCGGGAATACTCACTGATTACGAACTTCAACTTGATATTCCTTCGGAATGTGCAAGAAAATTCATGCGAAAGGATGTTGACATTGCACTGGTACCTGTTGCTGCTTTGAATGGATTGAAATCTTACCGCATGCTTGATGATTATTGTATTGGTAGCAAAGGAAAAGTAAGGACAGTAGTGTTGCTGTCGAAAGTGGCAATGGATAAAATCAATCGGATTCATCTCGATTATCATTCACTCACCTCTGTCAATCTTGTGAAGATACTTGCAAAACATCACTGGAAAAAAGATCCCGTGTGGGTAAATCTTGAAGAAACCTCAGTGGAAAACATGCTGCAATTGGAAAGTCTGGTTGCCATAGGTGATAAGATATTTATCCTTGAAAAAGAATTTGAACATGTGTTTGATCTTGCTACAGAATGGAAGAATTTCACAGGATTGCCCTTTGTTTTTGCATGCTGGATTGCTCAGGAAAATGTGAAAGAAGAAACATTAAACACCTTCACAAAAGCACTGGAATGGGGTGTTGATAAAAAACAACAGGCAATAGAATTTTTGTTCGACACTAAAAAATTTCCCAATGTTGACATTGCAGAATATCTTGAAAAGAACATTGATTTTATTTTCGATAAACCCAAGCATGAGGCGCTGGCGCTGTTCCTGGATTATCTGAAAAATTCTGCTATTGCAGATACTAAATCTTAAAAATGATCGTTATTAAAATTAGTGAAATAAAAAATGAAATTTAGACCTGATACGATTTTCATACTTTTTTAATATTCCCTTAAAATATAATTTCTAATTTAGCAAAACTAATTTTTATAACTAAAGACCACATTATGAAAAAGAGGTTTCTGATTTTAATTCTTATTGCCACTATTGGAATTTCATCATTTTACGTTGAAGCAGCCAACCCTGCAGGCACCCCCAAAACCACCAAGGAACAAGGACTGAAAAAACCTTTCAAAAAAATAAAAGCCTATTTCAGATACAGAGCCGAAGATTATAACGGAGCACTGCGGATCTATAGAGAGATATACGAGCTCAATAAAAATGATGCAAAGATCAATTTTCTGATAGGTAAAACTAATGTACAATTGCAGAACATGGATGAGGCTATGGTTTTTCTTAAGAGAGCTTTAAAACTTCAACCAAACGTGGATAAAAGTATCCATTTTCTGTTGGGCGAATGCTATCAGTATAATGAAAAAATTGACAGCGCTATTATTGAATATAAGGCATATGAATCAACTTTCAAAAATTCAAAACCTTCAGCAAACGATCCTGTTATTGATCTTCTGGCACAGGTTGAAACAGCAAAAAACCTGATGGATCACCCAGTCAATGTAAAGATCACCAATATGGGATCCAATATCAATTCAGAGTATGATGATGGAATGCCACAGATCACTGCTGATGGAAAAACTTTGATATTTACTTCAAGAAGGCCAGATACAAAAGGCGGCGGCATTGACCCGAATACAGGCCAGTATTATGATGACATTTACATTTCAACCTGGGACGAAGTTAAAAAAGAATGGAGTCCGGCAGAAGATGCAGAAGGTGATCTAAACACACCCGGACATGACGCAGTTCTTGGAATATCACCGGATGGAAAAACAATTTTTGTTTACCGCAACATCCCTAAAGTTACCGGCAGCGGCGATATTTATTTCTCAACAAAAAAACCTGACGGCAAATGGTCAAAACCAAAACCACTTGCAAAGCCAGTAAATTCATCATTCTTTGAAGGTTCATGCAGCCTTTCTCCCGATGGCAACTGGCTTTATTTTGTAAGTGAACGAAATGGAGGTTATGGAAATGCTGACATCTGGAAAAGCAAACGCATAGGGAAAAATATTTGGGCAAAACCCGTGAATCTTGGTCCCGTGATTAATTCGGAAGGTGACGAAATGAGCGTGTTTATGCATCCTGATGGAAAGACTATCTTCTTCACTTCAAATGGTCATAAAACTATGGGGGGCTATGATATCTTCATGTCGCAAATGAAAGCTGATTCATCATGGACTGACCCTGTAAACCTGGGTTACCCGATCAACACAACAAAAAATGAATTGAGTTTCACAATGACTGCTGATGGCAAAAAAGCCTATATTACAAGTACCAAAGCAGGCGGACTTGGCGGTGCTGATATTTATGAAGTGGATATGACCAATTATGTTTTCCCGATCAAAATTGGAAGCGAAGTAACGACAACCACTGAAGCTCCAAAAATTGAAACGGACCTGTCAATTTTAAAAGGGACTGTAATTGAATCAGACGCTGCACAGGCATTAGAGGCTGAAATTTCAATAAAAGACATAGCCACGGGAAAAATTTCAAAGATACTCACTTCCGAAAACGGAGATTATTTTATCACACTTAAAGGCGATAAAGATTATGAAATTTCTGTGGAGAAAGAAGGATACAAAAAGTACACAGAGAAAGTAACGCTGCCTTTCGACGCTGAGAAAACCTACACTCTTGTGAAACTTATTGTACTTGAAAAGTTGCCTGCAGAAAAAAAGGATGATAAAAAATATACAATAGACAATAGACATTAGTCAATGGTCATTAGTCAATGGTCAATGGTCAATGGTCAGTGGCTAATGGTCAGTGGCCGATACGTTAACCGGAAAGCATTAGTGGATAAAAATTCCGGCAAGCAATAAAATTAATTACAATTTATGAAAAAATCCCTTTATCTCTTCTGCATAACACTGTTGTTTCCGTTCTTTTCATTTTCGCAGCAACATGATATTGATCCTTTGCCACGCCCTAAAAACTGCAAGACCGAGAATACTTGTCCGCGCAATACTCTCTTTCATGAGACCACTTTCAGATTCGATAAATTAGGGCTAAACTGGAACTCCATTGACTGGGATCACATACTTGTGTGCCGCGAAAGATATCTGGTAAGTATGACCCTTGGTGTGGATTATTATTCTTTTTCCAAACTTAGAGCTGCAGGCGTTCCTTTAGAGTTAAACCTGATGTTAGGTGGAGGTCCGATCATGTTTGAAACAGGACTTGGATTAAACTACCTATATGTTTACAAGAATTACAGCGAGATAACACAAACACGGTTCAATGATCACCTGAGTTATCTGACAGCCACAGGCAGACTCGGACTGAGGTATGAAAAACCACACAGCATTTTTTTCAGACTTGGCTACACACCTCAATATTCTTTAATGAACAACGATCAGATTTACATCATCAACCAGAAAAATGTTGCAGTTGTACATGATCATAAGTTCTTTTCAATGTTTGCGGCGGGGATAGGATATACTTTTTGAGAGAAAAAGAAAGTTAGTTGTTAGTGGTTCGTGGTTAGTGGTTAGTCACGATCAAGAGTATTTAGGTTTTATCACCAATATATCTTTTACCGTTTGTTTCAAAGGCCAAACATTTCAAAGATAACTTCTCCCCTGCCAGGTATTTCGTTCTTCCATTCTCTTTTCAATCTTTTGCAATATCTGATCGGTTCGTAGTAAACCAAATCCGCCGGTGACGTGAAAGGCAGGAGGCACTTCTGCTGTGAATCTTTCGATCATAATTGAGGGATTCAATAGTTCACAGAAATCAATAATGAAATCAATGTATTCATCGAGTTTGAAAATATGAAATTGCTCAGGTTTTGTTCGGAACATGGCTTCCAGAGATGTGTTTTTGATGATCTGCAACTGGTGAAACTTAATTGTTGAAACCGGCAATTTAGAAAGAATGCTTGCTTCCTGCATCATCTCTTCTCTGCTCTCGCCCGGCAAACCGAAAATCAGGTGAATTCCGGTATGAATTTTTCTTTGTGCAGTAGCTTCAATAGCTGCTACAGATTGTTCGAAGTTATGGCCACGATTGAGCTTTTCAAGTGTTTTATTGTAGCAGGATTCAACACCATATTCAACAGAAATAAAACATTTGCGCGACAACTGCAGCAAATAATCCAGCTTATCATTATCCACACAATCAGGTCGGGTTCCTATAACAAGCCCAATGATGGCGGGATGTTGCAATGCTTCTTCAAACTTAATTTTTAATAACTCAAGAGGAGCATGTGTGTTTGAATATGACTGAAAATACGCCAGGTATTTGTCTGCTCTTCTGTATCGCACCGCATGAAATTCTATTCCTTCATTGATCTGTTGGGTGATAGATTTTTCAGGTGAGCAATAAGAGGGGTTGAATGCAGCATTGTTGCAATAGATGCAGCCACCGGTGCTGACAGTGCCATCTCTGTTAGGGCAGGTGAATCCTGCATTGATTGAAAGTTTCTGTATCCTCTCACCGAATTTCTGCTGACAGAAGTTTGTAAAAGCATTAAAACGGCGTTGATGATGCCAGGAGTATGACAAATTTGTGATTTAAGATTTCCGATTTAAGATTTATAAAAAATGACAATTGACTATTGACAAATGACCAATAACTATTGACTATTGACTTCTGACTTCACAATTCTTTCATGAAACTGATTAAGTACTTCGAGGCTCACCTCATCAGACTTGACATTTTCATCCATGTCCTCATCATATTCAAAAGGATCTTCCATATCAGCAATGAGAAAAATTATGGAGAAGATCACAAAAGTAAAAATAGAAACGATGATAATTCCACCCCACCAAGTATTCGGATCAGTCTGAAGAAAGCAATACATCAGAATAAACAGCACCGTGATGACCCTAATAGATACGAAAACAGATGGCATAAAATCTGTATCCTTGATCACATCAACTCTGCTTAACATCTTTTTTATATTTGCTTGTTCATTCCTCAGCCTGCCCATCAGTGGTGGTGCAACGT
Organism: uncultured Bacteroidota bacterium; assembly: GCA_903889915.1. GTDB lineage: Bacteria > Bacteroidota > Bacteroidia > Bacteroidales > CG2-30-32-10 > CAISZK01. The sequence continues at coordinate 9,888 of CAISZK010000352.1, read as the reverse complement.
TTTTATCCATTTCAACAAAATCATCATTGAAAGAATCAAGCATATCATAGATCCTGGTATTTCTTTCCAAAAAGAAATCTTTCTTTAACATCGGAACAAACTGTCTGATTTTTTCCTGCAAAGTTTTGGCGCCTTTGTTTTGATTGGTTTTCCAGGCAATAGAAGCTTCCTGCCAAAGGATAAACAAAGAAGTAGAAATATCATTTGGAAATTTCTCACTTTCCTTGTAGTCGGAAATAACACCTGCCAGGATAAAACCAAGAAGGAAGATAATACCAGTCAGAATGCTTGGAAAGAATGAAGTCATATCCTTTGGGATGAACTCCCATCCTGCATAATGCGCTCCAACTTTTATAGCTCCTGCAATGATTACAAGAGGAAGTACACTGAAAAAAAGATGGAACTTGCTTTTAGTGATAAATTTCATGATAGTTATTTTTGATTTGTGGTTTTTGAATTAATATTTTGCCCAGAAATTCAATAGAAATTCCATTTACCCGTGCAAAAATATAAGGTACAGAGTTTTCTTTTTCTCCATACCTTATTCCATTTAACTCCACACAGTGATCATTCTTTAATGATCTTGTTGAAGGATCTTACTCCGTTGTTGTTAACCTCAATAAAATAAAACCCATTTTTCAGGCTGCTGATATCAATAGTTTCTGTTTCCTCAGCAGAGTTGGCATATCCGGATTGTTCAATGAAAGACTGTTTTCCAACGGCATCAAAAATTCTGATCTGATAATTTCCTGTTGATCCAAATTGAACATTCACCAGTTTGTCTGCGGGATTTGGCCATATCTGTAATTTAGATTTTGGTTTATTTTCGGTTAGCCCGGTAAGCGGACAGGTTGTCTGGTATGTGATGCGATGCGAGACCTGCAATGAATCATTGAAAGCCGTCCAGGAGGCAGCATTATTTTTCAGGTAATAGTCAAGATAAAGTTTTACAAAATCAAGTGTCGCGTCTTCCTGGTCTGCTGTTGCAAGGGGAGGGTTTGTATCACAGGTTTGTTCACCAATGATACAGTATAGATTATAGTCTGCAAAATAGCAATGGCATCCTCCTGTTATACTAATGAAAACCTTACAAGCGCTGGCCAAGGAATCATATGTTGGAACCTGATTGGTTGCAGGTGGAGCAACACAGTCAACACTACCTGAAAGAACAAGTGCCGGTATTGTCACTGAACGTGCAGCAGCCATTGAAGAAGGAGTTGTTTCTGCTTCAGCAAAAGTAACCATGCAGGTTGGAGTTGTATTATTTTCACATGCAAGGAATGCAGCGCCACCACCCATAGAATGTCCCATGATTGCAGATGTTACAGCAATATGATTATAGAAAAAAGAACTGCTGTTGGTGCCCTCACTTTTCATTTGAGTAATCAAAAATGCTTCGTCAGCGCCAAAGTTTGCGTGAACCGGAGACATGCCGGATTCTGTTGTAGGAAGAACAACAATATACCCCAGTGCAGCCATTGCATTATAGAAATAAGCGTAAGCAGAATAAGTCATCATGAAACCATGCCCGAAAACAATGACAGGAAATTGTCCGGATGCAATCGGAGTATTACTGCCAGCGGAAGTTGCCGGATAATAAATTTCCGTTGTAACGCTTCGGTTACTTCGGGAGGCATCGGTATAGGTTACCGCACTATAACCTACAGATTGAGCAAAGGACTGTAACGCAAATGCAACTGTTAATAAAACAGATAGTGTAAAGATCTTTTTCATAATGATAATATTTTATTTTTTGCTGACAAAGTAAAATAAACTCTTTCAGACTTGCAAAAATATTTTAAAACTTTATTCTGAGCTGTGTCTCGATCTCGTCTTTTAAATGCCCATTTATTTGTGTAAGCCCGGTTCCTATTGAGTTTCTGTTGCTATAATCAGTTTCAGAAAACCTCACCCAGATGTCAATATTCCAATTTAAACTGTACCTGGCAGTGATATAAAAGCGGGTTCCTTTGTAATAAAATTCAGGCACAGAATAAGCATTCAGCACATCGGTTTCAAAAGCGTAGATCCTGCTGTCATAAGAATCCGCATCGAACAAAGCAAAGCGCATTGAAAAGGAAAGCGGAGTTTTCATTTTTCTGAATGCAACATCCTGATAGATCAAATATCCTTTCCGGGTAACACCATCTCCAACTTTGTAATTCAAAAATTCAACCCTGTTCTTTAAGGTTACAGATACTGAAACTTTATAAACAATATTGTACTCGCAGCTCTGCTTCGTTGTTTTTGAAGGAATATCTATAACATCATTCGTCGCGGCAACATTAATTTCTTTATTCGTCAGGCGATAGAGAATATACATTTCAAGTTTCTTTGAAGGTTTCCAATTTGCCTGAACTGAATTGTCAACCCCATTAGACGGTGAATCAACCCTGTATTTTAACCAGGGAAAGATCATATTATCCACGTAGGCATTAACTGTTACATCGGCGAAAGGCTTTAGCAGAATACCAATGTAAACGCCTTTTTCATTCGCGGGAGAACTGCTTTCCGCAAATGCTGAACTGTATAAAGCCTGGTATTTCTTATCATAATTTCTATAAAGTAACGAAAGGGAAAGCTTTTTATCCGGACAGATCAAAAGTCCCGCTAATAAAGCTTTCGCAGTATTTTCGCTTTGCGAAAACTCACCAAAAAGATTCAGGTTCCTAATGATATAGCTATAGTCAACGCCAAAGTTAGCGTTTCTTTTACCATTAAACTCAAACTGGTTATACAAATGAAATGGATGTTGCAGGTCAGCGCTGTATTCACTTCTGAACGCTGTTGCGCCAAAATTTAGTTTCCTTGTCTTATAACAGATATGCCCGCCATAAGCATTTTCACTTATTGCATCCTTATCGGCGATCTCAGCGGCAGTTGCATGCAGTCCGGATTGTTCAAGTGAAGAGATGTATAACACTTCACCAGTAACAGAATCTGATGAAGTGATATTTGCATCTATCTTTTTTCTGGAGAAGAATAATGACATTTCGAAATCCTTATAACCAATAGTTGTTGCAATGCCCCGCATAAAAAGGTTGTCTGTAACAGATCTGTATGGACTTATTCCTTGTGCGAATTTCTTAATATCAGTACCATCCTGTGATTTTCCAAACCCTAACCCAGTCCATAAAGTCAAGCCCTGACCAAACTGTGCCTGAAAATCACCAATAGCCAAAGCTTTTAAAATCCCGAAATTTCTAAGAAATAAATGAGCTGAATAAAAGTCAAAACCATTTTTCTCTGTTCCTTTGAAAAACTGTTCACCTGCATCTTTTTTTGCAGTGACGCCAACACTTATGTTGTTATAATAATTGAACCTGTACCTGGCATAAACAATTCCGGGGCTTCCAAGATAACGCGAATTTGGATTGGCACTTAAAGCTGAATCAGATATTGGTAAAAATCCTTGTTCTTGTTGCAACACCTGCTGATAACGCAGAACAAATTGGTTGGTGCTGTTATCAAGCATTTCTTTGAATGTAAAATGGCGATTATCAATTTTACCTGAAACATAAACATAAGGAAGAAGTCTAAGGATCGTTTCATGATCAAAGCCTGCAATGCTTTGAAGTTCGACCAAAGAAATAAGTTTGCCATTCTTTTCAATATGCGACAGGAGATTGTTGATTTGAATATCAGTCAAAATCAAAAGCCGTTGAAGTTCTGAGAATGTTGCATTGTTCAGGTTAACCGGGTGATTCCTGTAGTATTCAAAGTTCTCAAAAAGATCAGTATAATCAAGCTGTGTATCCGTTTGTTCAGCAATCCTTACAATTTTCTGATTGAGGTCTTCATTGTTCAGATCTGTAGAGTCAACATCTTTCTTCTGAGAGAATACATGATAAGGAAGTGCAAATAACAAAAGTAAAGCCATTACAAAGCTCCTTTTATAAAAACTATGAAGTTTCTTAGCAAACATTACTCAATTGATTTTCCCTTTGATTTATTAACGTGAAAAACCAATGAAACCTGAGGTGTAAAGCCAAGTACCTGATGATACGAAGCTGCAAAATCAAGATTGAAATTCAGATATTCTACACCAAATCCAAATGAATTCAAAACAGGGTTTGTTGATATTCCCGTTCTGAAATAAAAAGTTCTGACCGGTTTGTATTCAACGCCGGCTTTGAAAACCGGTTTAAACTGTATGTCTTTTTCCGTTTCAACAGCCAAAAGAACTTTGTCTGAGAAATTGTACGAAAGTCCAAGATTAATGATAGTTGGCGCCCTCTCTTTATTATAAGCAGCCACCTTTGCCCGTGTAGGATTGAAGATGTGAGCTCCGATTGCAAGTTTGTTGTTTAGCTGGTAACGCAAACCAATCTCTCCTGCCACTGTGCCTGAGTTTCCATAATTTTCAGCAATGTGGGTATTTAGATAATCCAATTGAACACCCACACTAAATTTGTTTCCGAAACTTTTTGCATAGGCCAGTCCAATCCTGCTTTCGTTGTATAAAGCAAAGCCAAAATAGGTCATGCTTAAACCAAAAACACCGGATTTTGTTGGCAGCACAATGGCTCCTGATTTTAGCCCCAGATCTTTCAATCCATAGCGGTTCTCATAATAGAAACCTGCAGTCAAAACCTTGATACCTGCAAGTCCAGCCTGGTTATTACTGACAGCCCAAATGTCTTTGATGGTAACTGAAGCATTCGACAAACCTGCTCCGCGTCCGCCAATTGGCCAGTTTTCACCAGTGGCTATGCATGCTGAGGAGAAAAGTAAAGATAGTGCCAGAGCAATAAAAGATTTTTTTATCATGGCTTGTTGGTTGAAAATTGCCAACTAAAGTAGATAAAAAAAATCAAACAAGTGAAAGAAAAAAAAAGAATTTACTTTGTGAAGTCTTTCCAACAAGGCATTGCGTAATACTGAAACTGGTTTGGTGCAAAACTGAGTAAGAAAAAAAATGTAAATTATAACATGTAGTTACACTTAGACCTTATTCAATATTCCTTAAAAAAAATGATCCTTCTTTAAAAAGCCCAGAAACGATGATCATACCAGATACTTTCTTTTAGTATTTCATCAATTTGATGCAACCAAAGGTGATGCGTTTTTTCCCAATTTGCAAGCATGGTGTACATTTCCTTTTCATTGACATCAGTGGCAACAGCGACACTTTCAGTGTAAACATTTATTGCGCGAGTTTCAAAATCAATAGCAGCTGATATTGCCGCAGCTTCATAGCTGGCAGCAGTAATCTGTTTTACAACATTAGCCGACAATACTTTTCTTGCAATTTCATCATCAGTGTTATTTTCAGGAGCAACATTGGCTTTGAAATATTTGTTCAATGAAAAATTTGTGAATTGGTCAGAAAGGAAATTTATATGTTCCTCTTCTTCTTCAGCCATCATGGTAAATATTTTTTTCGCAGCTTCACTGGAAGTGTTTGCTGCTGCATTTGTATAGAAAGCCTTTCCCCTGCGTTCAAGCAATATGGCTTCTTTCAGAATATCTAATGTTGATTTTGCTTTCATAGTCATTTAAATTTGTTTAAAATTTCGTATTACAAAAGTACCTAAAAATTAAAAATGCACATTCATTTTTCCATTGTATCTTATTTTTTAAGAATAAAATAACATTTTTGATCATCCCAATTGAAGCTGACATTTGCTTTAATAAGTACTTTTGCGCTTTCTTTTTTAATGAAAAACATTTTAAAATCTTTTGGTAAACAAATCCTTTTCTGGCTTTTGTTCTTCACCCTAACAAGGATAATTTTTCTAATCTATTATTCTAAATATCTTGCAGGCATTGATTTTATAAGCATTGCTGCAGTTTTTTGGCATGGACTGAAGCTTGATCTGAGCACTGTGTTCTATATTGTTTCCATCCCCTTTATTCTCTTGACCATTCAATCTTTTGTCCATAGAAAATGGATGAACAAGGTAATGCTGATCTATACGGCCGTGATAATTTTTGTTTATTCAATAATCGTAACAGCCGAGCTTGGCATTTTTGATGAATGGCATACAAAGTTAAGTGTAAAAGCACTCCGTTATGTATCGCATCCTTCAGAAGTCTTTAATTCTGCAGCTACTTCAACATTTTTCTTTTTGCTCGCAATTTTATTCTTCCTGTTTTTTGCAGGGTTGTTTTCCTATGTAAAATGGTTCAGGCAAAAGATCACCCAGTCGGCACGAAACATTTATTTCTCTTTGTGTTTTCTAATCATCACGCCAGTTTTGATTGGAATAGGAATTCGTGGTGGAATCGGACAGGTTCCGATAACTCAAAGCGACGCATACTATTCAAAGCACAACTTTCTGAATCTAGTTGCAGTGAATTCGGGGTGGAACATCCTTCAAAGCATTACACAGAATTATTCTTCGCTGAACAAAAACCCATTCATATTCTACAAACCTGAAGAATCAGCTGCCATTGTCAAAGAGATACTGAGAGTGCCCAAAGACACAACTGTTGAAGTGCTGAAAATAAAAAAGCCGAATATTGTGTTGATCATTTTTGAAGGATGGTCAGCTGATCTTATTGAATCACTTGGTGGCACTGCCGGCATTACTCCCTGTTTCCACAAACTCGAAAAGGGCGGAATTTTATTCAACCACATTTATGGAAATGGCACCCGCTCGGAGCAGGGAATGTCAAACATATTCGGCGGGTTTCCCTGTCATCCACTTTCAATCATCACACGACAACCTGACAAATTCATTAAGCTCCCGAGCCTCACCCGTACCCTCAATTCCAATGGCTACCATTCATTGTTTCTCTTTGGCGGGGACCTTGAATACGGCAATATGAAGGGTTATATGTACTACAATAATTTTTACAAGATCCTTGATGAACAAAACTTCAAAAGCAGCATTCCTCGCGGGAAACTTGGAATACATGATGAGTACGCATACCATGAATTTCTGAATGAACTGAACAACCAAAAAGCCCCGTTCTTTTCAGCAATGTTCACAGTGAGTACGCACGCACCTTATGATATTCCAAACTATAAAGAAAATATTAAATGGCCTACCCTTGAAAAAGAATATGTGAACGCAGCTCATTATGCTGATAGCTGCCTTGGTGCTTTTATTGACCAGGCAAGCAAACAGCCATGGTTTGCAAATACGCTTTTCATCATGGTCTCTGACCATGGCCACAGTTCATACAAACCCTGGGATTACCGTACAAAAGAATATCACCATATCCCTATGTTGTTTTATGGTGACGTACTAAAAGATTCATTGAAAGGAACAGTTTGTGAAAGATTCGGCTCCCAGGTGGACATTGCGGCAACTTTGCTTCATCAACTCGGTATTACAAGCGAAAAATTCAAATGGAGCAAAGATCTTTTCAATCCCTACAATCACAACTACACATATTATTCTGATGAAGTAGGTCTTGGTTGGGTGTGTCCCGATGGAGATTTTATCTATGATCACAATCTCAATACTGTTATAGACAATAAAATTCCGCCTGCAAAAAAAGACTCCATTGTAAAAGCAGGAAAATCGTACTTGCAGGAAGTGTATAAGGAGTTTTGGAATGATTAAGAATTAGGGAGTTTGTGGTTTGTGGTTTGTGGTTTGTTGTTGCTTCAACTTTACATCTTACAACTTCTATTTAGCAGGTACACTATCAGTATTTATTCTTTAAGTTCGGCCATCGAAACCTTGTGGATTCTTAATTATAATGCTGGCGATTCATAGTGTAACCAACGAATCCATAAAATTAAGCCCTACATTCAATGATGTTTTACTACATAATCAAAGAAAATTTTATAAACAGAATTGAAGATAAAATTTAGTAATTTTACATCAGGTTTGAACTTTACTTATTGACTTAATTTCATGAAGATCTTTTTAACCTTTTTAATGATCCAGACATTGCTTATTACTGCTTTGTTTGGACAAAATCAGCACACGATCAAAGTGTATTTCAAATATGGTTCAAAGCCTGCCCGTCATTTCAAAAAAACAGAAGAGAAATACTTCGGAGGGATCCATGGTGGCCATGTTTCAATTGGTGTTGATACGGCTGTGATAGGTTTCTCATTTTATTATGGCTATCATATTTTCCCTAATAACAAAAAATTGAACGGTGTTTATAATTTTGAAGGCATTCATAAATTCAGGAAAGATACAGTGGGCTTCAAATACACAACCTTCCAGATATCTCTGACCGACACTCAATATTATAAACTTAATACCATTTTCAACAATTACCTGTTTTTAAGGACGCCATACGATTATGCGTTATTTGGTATGAGGTGCGCTGCCGCAGCCTATGATGTCCTCAGCCAGATCGGAATCTTTAAGGTAAGATCAAGATGCTGCAACATCATTTCAAATTTCTATCCAAAATTATTAAGAAAGAAAATGTTCAAGCTTGCAAAAAAGAATAATTATACGATCTTAAAGCATACAGGGAGGACATCGAGGAAATGGGAAAAGGATTAGTCATTGATGGTCATTGGTCATTAGTCATTAGTCATTAAAGGTCATTGGTCATTTGTGTCATTGATATTAAATGACGAGAAGCAATGATTACTTATTCGCAAAAAAAAACCGCCTCATTTCTGAAGCGGCTCTCCAAACCTAAAAAAAACTGTCTTATAATGCTGCAAGAGCATTGGTCAATAGTGCCTGAATGTATTTTGAATTATGCACACCATAACTCATATCGTCCCTGCAAACACAGAAAATGAATATCGCAGCAGCTTGTTTTGCCGTAACCGTTCTCGGGTTGGCTGCTGTAGCATTTCCTGTACCATTTTTCCCTATTATCATTCCGTTGCTATGTCCGCCATAGTCGTTGGTATATCCTGGTGTAGCGATCAGCCAATGATTCAAAATTCCTTTTGCTTCAATTGCCTGAAGAAGTCCTCTCACTGTTGTTTGAACTCCGTTCATATCCTGAGATGTTGCGGTCGGATGGCATGAAAGGCATTTGCTGATATTTTCATTACCTGTTCTCAGATTTTTCAGTTTATAATAATGTCCGCCAGTAGAGTCAGTGTTATTGGCAGTGCTCAGAACATGGCAATCACCGCATGAAAGGTTTGCATGCCCGGTTGAATTCACATAAGCGACACCTGGTATTTCATAATCACCCATTCCTACACCAGCCTTAAGCTGAGCCTGTGGTCCGTGATGTCCGCCATATCTCGAGGAAACAATCTTAACTGAATCGCTGGAGTATAGATAATTGTTATACATTGTATCCAGATTGACTGTAACTCCTCCAAATGTTACGGAAGTGTTGGGACGGTTCTGATGACAGCGAATGCAAACATTGCTTGTTCCAAGGTCAAGTACAATATTTTTATTGAATTTTGATTTAAAAGGAGGAACAGCATTTGGAGCATAATTTGGAAAATCTGCCTGATCCAATGTTCCGTGGAAAGAGTGGCAAACATTGCAGGTTAAAGAATAATTCCCAATGTAGCTATCAGTCCATGTTGTGCCTACCAAATGGTTTACAGCAGGAGTGTCAAGGCCTGTAGCCATAGTTTCAAGATACCCTTGTGCTGAATGGCAGGGAGCGCAATCTCTTTGCTGACCTTCATTGGCTAAATTTGCAGCATAGCCATGCTTTGAAGCTGCAAGTTGATTTTGTACTGCGGTCCAGTTCGCTTCATTGTGGCAGGTTTTGCAAAATGCATTTGCATCCTGCCCGTTGAGGCCGTCAACACCATTGGTACCATTGATGCCATTAACACCATCATCACCATCCTTAGGTTTTTCACAACCCGATGCAACAATAATCAGAATTAGTGCTGCAAATAAATTGATTCTTAAAAGAGATTTTTTTTTCATCATAACGTTGGGGTTTAATTTGAGAGATTTATTTGATTTTACTTTTTGATTTCATTTATTATTTATTCAACTTTTCCTATCTGTTTGGTAGAATAAAAATTTCACG
>CAISZK010000351.1 GCA_903889915.1 uncultured Bacteroidota bacterium | reverse complement strand
TGCTTTTTAAGTTCGAGCATTTCTTCCTGTGGCATATACTGGCCGGTGGATCCGAAAGACAAAAATTCTGGTTTTATTTCTGGCATATCGTTAGGGTTTGGAGAGTTTTTTTTGTTCGCTGTTTGTTGTTTTGGTTATTGAATTTAGTTTCAAAGTTCAAGGTAGTGCAGCTTGAATTACGTTTTTCTTTTGCAGTACAAATTTACAAAATTTAATAGTAATGTGGCGAAAATAGTTTGAAAAAAGTATTGCGGAAAGAAAATTTCCTTTTATGTGAAAACAATAGGATAATTAAGAATGAAAACAATTGTTGTACTTTGAACATTATTATTGCTCTTTTACAACCATATTCAAGATGAAAAATTATGTCTCTGGAAAGCAAGAGGTTTTTGTAGCTGATTGTCTTATTGCTGCCTCTGCTATTTCAAATAAGTTGCCCTTGTTTACTAATAATTCAGAGGATTTTAGTTTTATTAAAGAACTGAAATTATTTAAAACTAAATAGATAAGATCTCTCTTATTCATAATAGATCTAAAGGCAAGTACTTTTAAAAGAAAATAGATTTTCTTTTAAACCCCTAATTCCCTCTAATATCAGATCCATCTGTGACTGGTTACCCCTACCAAATTCAATAAAATGTTTAAATTTTTGTAAATTGTTTTAGAATACTTCACTGGATTTAACATAATACAACTATTTTTGCATCATGAAAATAATCGTTACCGGTGGTGCAGGGTTCATTGGATCTTCATTGTGTATAAAGCTAAAGACGAAATATCCGAATTATTCAATTGTCGCTTTTGACAATCTTAAAAGGCGTGGTTCTGAATTAAATCTTACCGATTTTGCCAAAATGAAAATTGAATTTGTTCATGGTGATATCAGGAACAATGAGGATCTGCTGACATTGGATGCTTTTGATGTTCTCATCGAAGCCTCTGCTGAACCCTCTGTATTGGCGGGACTGAACAGCGATCCAACTTATATTATCAACAATAATCTGTTCGGCTCGATCAATTGTTTTAATGCCTGTCTGAGAAACAAGGCTAAGCTTATTTTCCTTTCAACGAGCAGGGTTTATCCCATTTCACCCATTGAAAAAGCAAACTTTGTTGAGGAAGAAACACGCTTTTCTTTTAGTGATAAGCAGCAGGAGCTTGGTATTTCTCAAAAGGGAATTTCGGAAGATTTGAACTTGTTTGGTGCACGTTCTATTTATGGAACAACCAAGCTTTCGTCAGAGTTATTTATTCAGGAATACGAATCTTTTTATGGATTGCAATCTGCCATCACCCGCTTTGGTGTTATTGCAGGCCCGCGGCAAATGGGCAAAACAGATCAGGGAGTCGTGACGCTTTGGATGGCTAAACATTTTTGGAAACAATCCCTCAAATACATTGGATACGGCGGTTTGGGGAAACAGGTACGCGACATCCTGCATATTGATGACCTGACTGATTTAATAGACCTGCAAATTCATCATATTGAGAAGTTCAGTGGCAAAATATTCAATGCCGGCGGTGGTTTGCAGAACAGCGCTTCATTGCTTGAGATGACAAGAATTTGTGAAACTATCACAGGAAACAAGATCATGATTGGTGCCGAACCACTGAACAGACCGGCGGATATGCGAATTTATATCACTGACAATTCTAAGATCGAAAATGAAATTGGATGGAAACCAGCGAAAACTATTGAAACAATTTTTACAGATATTTTCTCCTGGATCAATAGCAATGAAAAACAACTAAAAGCCATCCTCGCATAACACCAAAAACAAAAGAGTGAAATCAATTCGGCAGTCTAAAATATTCGTTTATATTCAATCAAACTGGGCATTTCTGTTGGCTTGTTTCATAGCACTTATTGCAGCAAGAGCGGCTGTTCATCATGCAATGCAGCCATTGCTGGAGTTGCATGCTTTCCGCCAAACACAAACAGCTTTGACTTCCTATTGGATGATACAGGAAGGATGGAAACTCGGTTATGAAACTCCTGTATCAGGTTATCCATGGACAATTCCATTTGAGTTTCCAATTTATCAAACAATAGTAGCTTTTTTTTCATCGGTATTTCATTACTCACTTGATGCAACAGGCCGTATTGTCAGTATAGTGTTTCTCCTTGCCTGTGCATGGCCCGCCTGGCTGATCACCCGCAAGCTTTCATTAAAGAAAGAAGTTGCATGGGTGTTTTGTGCATTGCTTTGGTCAAGTCCAATATATATTTTCTGGGGAAGAACTTTCATGATCGAAACCACTGCAGTATTTTTCACATTGGTCAGTATAGCCTATGCAATTGACTTATTCAAATCATCTCCTTCGTGGAGATCTACAATTTTATTTGCAGTATTTTCTATACTTGGATTGTTGCAAAAAGTCACAACGATTGGTCCTGTACTGATGGTGATTGGTGTATTGTTAGTCATTAACCATTTTGCCACCGAAGGATTTAAAATGCCCCGATGGAGAAAAATAGCATGTGTTGCAGTTTCGTTTATTGTTCCATTAACCATTTCACTGATGTGGACAAACTATACGGATGTTTTAAAATCTCACAGTATGTTTGGCTCTAACCTTACTTCAAAAGCCTTATTTGAATGGAATTTCGGAACTTTGGCGCAGCGGTTGGATATTCATAATCTTAAAAACATATTCTGGACAAGAGTAATTTCGAATAATGCTGCCAGTTTTGTGGGTGTTTTTATACTTATAACTTCTCTCATTTTTGCAGAGCGCAGAATAAGATCGCTGATACTGATCTGCCTTGTGATGTTTATCCTTCCGATTTTTATTTTCTTTAATCTTCATAGGGCGCATAATTATTATCAGTCCTCATGTGCATTGTTTCTGATAGCCGGATTGACCATTGCTGTCATTTCAGTGGTTCCGGCTTTCTTGAAAAACGCACAATTGGTAACTTTTCTGGTTGTTTTTTTAGTGGGCTATAATTTGCTTTGCTATCACAGAACCTATGAAAAACTAACGCATGAGATATATAGTATCACCAATGACAGAACGCTTGCCATAAGTGATGTTGTTCAACGATACACACCTGAAAATAGCGGTATTGTTGTCTTTGGTGATGACTGGAACAGTGAAATTGCCTATTATTCCAGGAGGAAATCATGTACTGCTCCTTATCAATATAACTTCTCTGATTCGGTTTGGAAAAGTCCTGCAAAGTTTTTAGGGAATTTAAAACTTGGAGCAGTGGTTTTTGTTACAAACGATTCCAACATCAAGTCATTAATGGCAAGACCCGATATACAGAGGGATTCCTGTCTTTACAAAGTTTTTTACCAAAGCTATATCTGGCTTCCGGGCGTGAGATCAATCTCTCCACCTGTTGGCTATGTTACAAGCCCGGATTTATATTCCAATGTCTTTAAAAATCAAAAAATAATTCAATAGTTTAAAAAACAAGTTAAATAAACTTTATACACAATGAGTAATATTTGCATTATAACCGGTTCATCAGGTCTTATAGGTAGCGAGTCGGTAGAATTTTTTTCGAAGAAATTTGACAAGATCATAGGTATTGATAACAATATGCGCCAGTATTTTTTCGGAGCCAATGCTTCTACAGACTGGAACACACAACGCCTTGTTGGTTCTGTTTCCAATTTTGAACACAATGCTGTTGATATCCGCGACATCAATGAATTGGAGAAAATATTTTCAAAGTATGGTACTGATGTATCTCTGATCGTTCACACTGCTGCACAGCCAAGTCATGATTGGGCTGCCAATGAACCTATCACTGATTTCACAGTGAATGCCAATGGCACAATCAATCTTTTGGAGATGAATAGAAAATATTGTCCGAAGGCAACTTTCATCTATACTTCCACCAACAAAGTTTATGGTGATACTCCCAACTATTTACCATTGGTAGAATTGGAGAAACGCTGGGAAATAGCCGAAGCTCATCCTTATTTCAAAAATGGCATTGATGAGAATATGAGCATTGACCAGACAAAACATTCTTTATTCGGAGCATCAAAAGTGGCAGCAGATGTAGTTGTTCAGGAATACGGAAAATATTTTGGAATGAACACTGTTGTCTTCAGGGGAGGATGTTTGACCGGCCCCAATCACTCGGGAACACAGTTGCACGGGTTTCTTTCTTATTTAATGAAATGTGCTGTTACCGGCGATAATTACACTATTTTCGGTTATAAAGGAAAACAGGTGAGGGACAATATTCATGCTTCAGATCTGGTGAACATGTTCTGGCATTATCATCAAAAGCCGCGTCCGGGCGAGGTTTACAATGCGGGCGGTGGACGTCATTCCAATTGTTCCATGATGGAAGCAATCGCACTTTGTGAGAAAATCACGGGCAGGAAAATGAATTATAAATATGCCGAAGATAACAGGATTGGTGATCACATCTGGTGGATAAGTGATGTCAGCAAGTTTAAAAATCATTATCCGGCCTGGAACTATGAGTTTGGTATCAATGAAATATTGACACAGATATACACCAATTTTTCAAAAAGATTGTAGGATTATTGTCAGGGAATTTGCAAATCCTCCCTGCTTTATTTGAATTTTTATCAAATCATAATCATTAGTTTTTCCAATGAAATTAAGCGTTGTAATTCCTGCTTATAATGAAGCTGAATCATTACCCGAAACAATCGGGCAGCTTGCCACGGCTTTACAACAGGCGCAAATTGACCATGAGATATTGGTTGTAAATGACAATTCAAAGGATAATACTTTTGAGGTTTTAAAAGATCTTCATAAAAAATATCCGGAGCTGAACTTTGTGACGAATAGTGGCCCCAATGGCTTTGGGTATGCCGTCAGATTCGGGTTGGAGAAATTCAATGGTGATTGTGTCGCAGTCATGATGGCTGACCTGTCTGATTCTCCTCATGACCTGATAAAGTTTTATACGGCAATGATGGAGGGCAATTATGATTGTGTGTTTGGCAGCCGCTTCATCAAAGGAGGGAAATTGGTGGATTATCCTTTCCTGAAAAAAATCATCAACAGAACAGCTAATTTTATTATTCGCCTGGTGATGCATATCAAATACAATGACACTACCAATGCTTTTAAACTTTACAAACGCCACACCATTGAAGGCATCAAACCTTTTCTGTCACCACATTTCAACCTGACAATTGAATTGCCGCTGAAAGCGATCATCCGCGGATACTCCTATACTGTTATTCCAAACTCATGGACCAACCGAAAGTATGGGAAATCCAATCTGAAAATAAGAGAAATGGGCAGCCGTTATTTCTTTATTCTGATGTATTGTTTTATTGAAAAATATTTTTCGAGAGGCGACTTTAAAAAGAAATGGTAACCTGAAGAAAGTCCCAAGCCCCAAGATTCAAATTCCAAATTC
>CAISZK010000350.1 GCA_903889915.1 uncultured Bacteroidota bacterium | reverse complement strand
AAAGTTTTTCGAAGGGTTTGAGTTTGCTGTGACAGATTATACTGCTGAAAACCCTGATATCACTATGACAGCGGAATTCAGGGTTATTGAATTGATCCTTGATTATCGTCAGCGCGGACATTTATTTACAAGAACAAATCCTGTTCGCATACGACGCAAATACACCCCAACTCTCGACATTGAGAACTATGGGCTGAAAAAGGAAGACCTTAAAAAAGTATTTAAAGCAGGAACGCAAATCAGAATAGGTGAAGCTTCACTTGAAAATATTATTGCACATCTTCAGCAGACCTATTGCCAGTCAATAGGCGCTGAATACATGTTTATACGGAATCCTGAAATTGTGGATTGGCTGAAGCTGAAAATGGAATCACGCAAAAACACACCCTCATTCAGCAAGAATGAAAAGCGTCGCATACTCGGAAAACTGACAGAGGCAGTAGTGTTCGAAAAATTTATTCACAACAAATTTCCCGGGCAAAAAAGCTTTTCTTTGAGCGGTTGTGAAACCCTGATCCCCGCCATGGATGCGATGATTGAAAAAGGCGCTGAAGCAGGTTGCATTGATTATGTAATAGGAATGGCGCATCGCGGAAGACTGAATGTGCTTGCAAATATTCTGCACAAATCTTACGAAAATATTTTCAGCGAATTCAGAAGTCTTGAATTTGATGATACATTTTTACTTGGAGATGTCAAGTACCACCTGGGTTTTTCAAGTGAACCGGAAACCAGGGAAGGCAAAAAAGTTAAGCTGCGTCTTGCACCAAATCCTTCACATCTTGAAGCTGTGAACCCTGTTATTGAAGGCATCGTCAGGGCGAAAATTGACAATGAATATGATGGTGATACGGATAAAATAATGCCTGTTCTGATACATGGGGATGCTTCTGTTGCCGGTCAGGGAATTATTTATGAAATATTGCAGATGTCGCAACTGCAAGGTTACAAAACAGGAGGATCAATTCATCTGGTCATTAACAACCAGCTTGGATTTACCACCAATTATCTTGATGGGCGTTCAAGCACATACTGTACTGATGTTGCAAAAACCGTTCAGGTTCCCATTTTCCATATCAATGCGGACGATGTAGAAGCAGTGGTGTATGTCATGCAACTTGCTGTTGAATTCAGGCAGAAATTTCACCGTGATATTTTTATTGATCTGCTTTGCTACAGAAAATACGGGCATAATGAAGGCGATGAACCACGCTACACACAGCCCATATTGTATAAGGCCATTGAGCAACATCCCGACTCTGCAAAAATTTATATTGATAAACTTATTTCTGAAGGAGTCATTGACAACTCTGAAAACATAAGGATTGATGAATGTCTGAACAACTTATTTGAAGGACGTTTTACCAATTCAATCCAGATAAAGAAAGAACACATTTCCCCATTTCTTGAAGAAAGCTGGAAGGACATAAATCGCGCGAATGGTGAAGATTTTATTCAGTCTCCCTCAACTGGCGTTGATGTGCAGACACTATTAAACCTCGGCAAAACAATTACTGAAGTTCCGGAGGGATTAAAGTTCTTCAGAAAAATTACCCGCATTCTTGAAGAGCGTAATGAAATGCTTTTAAAAACCGGCAATATTGACTGGGCTTTAAGTGAGCAATTGGCATGGGCTTCTCTGCTTCACGAAGGACATTCAATTCGAATGAGTGGTCAGGATGTGGAGCGGGGAACATTTTCACAGCGTCATGCAGTTCTCAACATTGAGGATACCGAAGAAGAATATGTGCCACTATCAAAGGTCAGCAACAAGGAAAAGTTCTCTATTTTCAATTCTCTTTTATCCGAATATGGAGTATTGGGGTTTGAATATGGCTATGCAATGGCTACTCCTTCGATGCTTACAATATGGGAAGCACAGTATGGAGATTTCGGCAATGGTGCGCAGATAATCATTGACCAGTTTCTTTGCTGTGCAGAAGAAAAATGGAATGTCATGAACGGGATCGTACTGTTGTTGCCTCATGGTTATGAAGGGCAGGGACCTGAACATTCCAGCGCCAGGATTGAGCGATATCTTATCCTTTGTGCAGACAACAATATACAGGTGGTCAATTGTACAACGCCTGCAAATTATTTTCATGTTCTGCGAAGACAATTGAAACGCAACTTCAGAAAGCCTTTGATTATATTCACACCAAAGAGTCTGCTTCGTCATCCTTTGTGCATTTCTCAACTTTCTGAATTCACTCACGGTTCATTCAGGGAAATCATTGATGAAGGAAATCCCGCGTCAGCAGATGTTATGAGGCTTATTTTCTGTAGCGGAAAAGTGTTTTATGATTTGAAAGAAAGAATAAAAAAGAACAATGAGAAGAGGGTTGCGTTGATAAGAATTGAGCAATTGTATCCCCTGCCGGTTGAGCAGATCGAAGCGGTCATAGCAAAATACGATAAGGCTAAAGAACTTTTATGGGTACAGGAGGAACCAGAGAATATGGGTGCATGGTCATTTATTTTAAGACATCTGAAAAATATTTCATTGAAAGTTGTTGCACGTTCTGAAAGTGGCAGCACCGCTACAGGGTCTGCGATTGTTCATCTGCAACAACAGGAAGATATTTTCTCAAAAGCCCTCAACTTCTGACTCCCCAGTTGACTATTGACTATTGACCAATGACTATTGTCTAATTCACAATTGAAAGTTAATTATGAAAATCGAAATAAAAGTACCTAGTCCGGGCGAATCTATCACAGAAGTTGAATTGATTTCATGGCTTGCTTCTGATGGAGAAATAATAAATAAAGGTCAGGATATTGCAGAGATTGATTCCGACAAAGCCACCATTGTTATCAATGCTGAAGCAACAGGCGAATTACATATTGTTGTTAACGCTGGCGAAACGATCAAAGTTGGTACAGTGATTGGAACTATTGATTCAACTGTAAGTGTACCGGAAGGTAGGGAAACAAAAGTAGTAACGGAACAAAAAATAGTTAAACAGGAAGTTTCTAAACCAGCAGAAACCAATCTTCACATCTCCCCATTGGCAAAAACTATATCGGATAAAAACAATGTTGATCTTTCAAAACTAGCACCATTAGCAAACGAAAAGAAGATCGTTAAGAAAGATGTGTTGAATTTCATCAATCATAATGTTAAAAAGGCCATTGCCAAACCCGCATTTGACAGACCAGTAGAGATCATTAAAATGACTATGCTCAGAAAAAAGATTGCTGAGCGGCTTGTTGCTGTAAAGAATCAAACAGCGATGTTGACAACTTTCAATGAAATTGATCTGAGCAGGATCGCAGCAATAAGGGAGGAATTTAAAGATGTATTTTTGGCAAAACATGGAGTGAAACTTGGCTACATGTCATTTTTTGCAAAAGCCTGCTCCATGGCAATTGCTGAATTTCCAGGAACCAATGCCATGATTGATGGTGACAGTATTATTCAGTTCAGATATGTTGATCTGTCAATTGCCGTAAGTACACCCAAAGGTTTGATGACCCCTGTGATCCGCGATGTGCAGACACTTTCTTTTGCAGAAATTGAACAGAAACTTAATGCTCTTGCAGCAAAAGCAAGAGATAATAAAATTTCACCTGATGATCTTACAGGTGGAACTTTCACGATTACTAATGGAGGCACATTTGGCTCGCTATTGTCAACACCCATTCTTAATCCTCCGCAAAGCGCTATTCTGGGCATGCATAAAATAATGGAAAGACCTGTGGTGATCGCCGGAAAAATTGAGATCAGGCTAATGATGTATATTGCGCTTTCGTATGACCACAGGATTATTGATGGAAAAGATTCAGTAGGTTTTCTGGTAAAAGTAAAGGAGATCCTTGAAAAGCCGGATGAATATTTTTTCAACAATGATGTGCCCGGGAAATTATTACTTTAAGAATAAAGAGAAATAAGTACTTTTGAAATTCAATCAGATTTAATGAGATACAAGGTAGATTTTTTAGTTATTGGTTCTGGAATTGCAGGATTGATCTATGCGTTGAAGGTTGCCCCTTACGGAACAGTTTTAGTAGTTACAAAGGATGATGCGCAGGAATCAAATACGCGTTATGCACAGGGAGGTATTGCTGCGGTGATGTACCCACCGGATACCTATGAGAAACATATTCGTGATACTATTACAGCCGGTGCGGGATTATGCGATGAGAAGATTGTCAGAACAGCAATAACTGAATCCACAGAGAGGATTGAAGAGCTTATCAGTTGGGGCGCTAATTTTGATAAAACTGCAAGCGGAAAATATGATCTTGCAAAAGAAGGCGGACATTCTGAATCGCGCGTTCTGCACCATAAGGACAATTCAGGGCAGGAGATCATCCGCACACTGATAGCACAGGCGCAACATCATCCCAATATTCAAATTCTCGAAAGACATTTTGCAGTAAATCTAATTACACAGCATCATTTGGGAGTGATCGTAACCAAGAAAACACCCGATGTTACCTGTTATGGAGTTTATGTTTTAAACCCTGCCACAAACAGCATTGATACAATACTTGCAAAGTGTACACTCATGGCAACCGGTGGCTCAGGAAATGTTTATGTGACGACAACCAATCCTCCGATTGCAACAGGAGACGGTGTTGCCATGGCATACAGGGCCAAAGCGAAAGTGGAGAATATGGAGTTTATACAGTTTCATCCTACTTCGCTGTACAATCCCGGAGAGTATCCATCTTATCTTATCACTGAAGCGCTGCGTGGTTTCGGAGGTATTTTGAAAACAATTGAAGGAAAAGAATTCATGCAGAAGTATGATGAACGAAAATCTCTTGCACCCCGTGATATTGTTGCTCGTGCCATTGACAATGAAATGAAATTAAGTGGAGAGGATCATGTTTTTCTTGATTGCAGGCATTTGAAGAAAAATGAACTCATCAATCATTTCCCTAACATTTTTGCCAAATGTCTGAGTGTTGGAATTGATATTTCAAAGGATATGATCCCTGTTGTTCCTGCAGCTCATTTCTCATGCGGAGGTATAAAAACTGATGAATTCGGAAGGACTTCGATACATTATTTATATGCTGCAGGTGAATGCGCATGTACAGGCCTGCACGGAGCCAATCGTCTTGCATCAAATTCACTTCTTGAGTCTGCTGTATTTGCCCACAGGGCAAGCATAGATTCCATTGCCAGGATCAATGATATTTCTTTTTGTGATGATATCCCGGACTGGAATTCTGAAGGAACAGTGCTGAATGAGGAAATGGTTCTGATCACTCAAACTTTGAAAGAACTGCAATTTATAATGACCAATTATGTGGGCATTGTCCGGTCTGATCTTCGTTTGAAAAGGGCGCTTGACAGGCTTGAACTGATATTCCGGGAAACTGAGGATATTTATGAAAAGTCTATCCTCACTCAAAAGATATGTGAATTGCGAAACCTCATCAACATCGCTTACATCATTATCAAAGCTGCGATGAACCGCAAAGAGAGCAGAGGACTTCACTTTTCACTGAATTACCCACCCACATCAAGCTAGAACATTTTGAAATTATTTGTAACTTTGTGTAACAGCAAAAGAAATTATTAAGTACTTTAAACAATCATCAAAATGGCTATTATAAAATCACTGAGAGGCTTTACACCTGCATTTGGCAAGGACTGTTTTCTTGCCGATACCGCAGTTGTTGTGGGAGATGTTATCATGGGTGATTCATGCAGTATTTGGTTTAATTCTGTAATTCGTGGAGATGTCCATTATATCAGGATGGGCAATAAAGTGAATGTTCAGGATGGCGCCATCATTCATTGTACATACAAAAAAGCACCTACAGAAATTGGAAATAATGTTTCTATTGCACATAATGCAATAATACACGGATGCACCATTCACGATAATGTTTTAATAGGAATGGGCGCTATTGTCATGGATCATGCCGTTGTTCACAGCAATTCTATCATTGCAGCCGGAGCGCTGGTTCTCGAAAATACTATTGTTGAATCAGGCAGTGTTTATGCAGGTGTTCCTGCTAAAAAGGTAAAAGAAATAAATCCTGAATTAGTAGTTGGCCAGATCAACAGAATTGCTGACAGCTACATTATGTACGCAGGTTGGTATCAGGAAGGAAAGTGAAACAACTTATCAGGATTATATCCTACCGATATTTCATTTTCATGAGCTTTCAAACAGCCTGATTTGCATACTCATCAGATATTTCATCTTCAAAACTTGTTTAATGAAATATTTTTCCTACTTTTGCCGTCCATTTGAAAATTACATTAATAAATTAATTAAAAACTTAACAAACAATGACAAATCAGTACGAAACCGTTTTCATTATGACTCCCGTTTTATCTGAAGACCAGATGAAGGAAGCGGTAAGCAAGTTCCATAAGCTGTTAGCTGAGAAAGGAGCTGAGGTTGTTTATGAAAACAACTGGGGATTGCGTAAATTGGCTTATCCCATACAAAAAAAGTCAACAGGTTTTTATTACCTGATCGAATTTAAAGCTGAAGGCAGCGCAGTAAAAGACCTTGAGGTTGCTTACAAGCGTGATGAAAAAGTTCTTCGCTTCCTTACTATCCGTCTCGATAAGCATTCAATTGCCTATAATGAGAAGAAAAGGAACTTAAAACTCGCTGCAGCAAAAGCTACAGTTTAACCCGATCCATTAATCAAAAAAAGTAAAAAAATGAGCGCAGCAAATTCAGAAATCAGATATTTAACACCAATAAACGTTGATGTTAAAAAGAAGAAATATTGTCGTTTCAAAAAAAGCGGCATTAAGTATATTGACTATAAAGATGCAGATTTTCTTTTAAAGTTTATCAATGAACAAGGGAAGATTCTTCCTAAAAGAATCACCGGTACTTCTGACAAATACCAGAGGAAAATTGCACAGGCAATTAAAAGAGCAAGGCATATCGCATTATTACCGTATGTTGGTGATTTATTAAAATAACAGGAGGACTGATCATGGAAGTTATACTTAAACAGGATATCAATAACATCGGTTATAAAAACGATATTATCAAAGTGAAAAGCGGTTATGCCCGCAATTATCTTATCCCAAAAGGACTGGCTGTTGTTGCCACTCCGATGAACAAAAAAATTGCTGCTGAAACGCAAAAGCAAAGAATGTTCAAAGAAGAACGTATTAAGAAAGATGCTACAAAAGTACTTGATGCACTTCAGAACATCACTCTTAAGATTGGCGCAAAAGCAGGACCTACAGGAAAGATTTATGGATCTGTGAATGCTATTCAAATTGCTGAAGCAATTCAACAGCAGTACAATTATGAAATAGATCGCAAAAAGATCACTGTAGATGGTGATGCTATAAAAGAACTCGGCACTTACACTGCAAAAATAAATCTTCACAAAGAGGTGAAACTTGAAGTGAAATTTGAAGTGGTTGCTGAATAATCTCAAACAATCAAACTGAAAACCTGTAGGGGATTTCCATACAGGTTTTTTTATTTTATTCATTCAACAACAATCATGCTTTCACAAAATCAGATCAAAAATATCCGCTCATTACAGCAAAAGAAATTTCGCAATGAACTTCAACAGTTCATTGCAGAAGGTCCAAAGCTTGTTGATGAACTTATTGAAAGCAAATTTTTGTTCGACTGCATTTATGCAAAAGAAGCGTGGTTGTCTCTTCACAGAGAAACTCTGGAGAATAAAAAAATTACGTTTGCAGAAATAACACAGAAAGAACTTGAACGCATCAGCGGATTGACAACTCCAAATTTAGTGGTTGCAGTTATTAATATGCCCAATGATCCTTTATCTGAAAATATTTTTGGTAAAGAATTGATCCTTGTTCTTGACAACATCAAAGATCCGGGAAATCTCGGTGCTATTATTCGAACAGCAGATTGGTTTGGAATTAACAATATTATTTGTTCCGAAACCTCTGTGGACGCCTATAATCCAAAGGTTATTCAGGCAACTATGGGTTCTGTTGCAAGGGTAAATATCTATTATTCCAACTTGACAGAACTATTGGAAAAACATTCTTCAAAAGCTCCAATTTACGGAGCTTTCATGGATGGTAAAAAAATCAGTGAAGTCAGTTTAGAGAAGAACGGAATAGTGGTAATAGGGAATGAATCAAACGGAATTTCTCCGGATATTCAGCCATTCATTTCACAAAAGGTTGCTGTACCTATGTATGTAAATCAGCCAAAAAAAAATCCGGAATCACTCAATGCATCAATAGCTGCAGCGATCATTTGTTATGAATTCAGAAAGCAGGAATAGTTAAAGGAATTTTATTAGAAAATATTTTGTTTGGTGAATTCCGCCTCATTTAGCATGATTTTCTTGAAAGAATAATTAATAACAAAGCCGCTTTTAAATAATAATTGACGTAAACACACAAACAATCAAATGAAAACAAGCAGCTTATGAGACCGAAACAGATTTTGAATTTTTTTCTTGACTTTTCTTATTTAAAGTATATTTTTGCATAAAATTTCAAAAAGGTAAAATCGAATGTATTGGACACTTGAATTAGCTTCAAAACTTGAGGACGCCCCATGGCCGGCAACAAAGGAAGAACTGATAGATTTTGCGATCAGATCAGGTGCCCCTATGGAAGTTATAGAAAACCTCCAGGAAATAGAAGATGAGGGCGAAGTCTACGAAAGTATTGAAGATATATGGCCGGACTATCCGACCAAGGATGATTTCTTCTTTCATGAAGATGAGTATTAACAATCAAAAAAATAAAAGGCCACAAGACAATTGTGGCTTTTTTACATAATAAAATGCCTGCACCTAAGTTTGGCATCTTATTTGTATTTTCACAGTCAAAATTATTAAATAAAATGAAAAAAACTAACAGTCTTAAAACTATTAAACCGATAATTACTTTAGTAGTTATTATTTTACTTGCATCATGCCTGCAGGATCAAACTCCAACTAAAACCAAAATGGAAGGTGTTTGGAAAGTCACAAGTGTTACCGATGCAACTGGTGATATTACCAGCTCACTTGCATTCCCGGTTATTTTATTTCAGTTGAATAATGATGGTACTGTTATTTCAACAGCAGGACCATTGATCATGTACGTTGTTTATGGGCATAGTAAATTTACCCAAATAGCTGCGGATATTGATCAGGTTTTTGATTACGCAACTCTTAATTATAACGGAGGTGAATTTTTCGTAGGAGGAGGAGTTGTTGACAGATTTACACTGGAAATGAAACTCGAAGGTCTTCCCGGACAAGGATCTCTAACGACGCTCTTGAACATGCTTGGAGTGACACAGGATTATCTTGATGTTGTGATTTACCACAAATTCATGAATATTCAGGTCGCATTTGATGTTACAGGAAAACAAATGACCTGGACAATTGATGACCAGACAACGGCTGTGTATAACAAAAAAGACAGCTATGGAAATTATATTTTATGGCAGGGATGGCCGGTCTCAAATTTTTCGAAATGTACAATAACACTACAGAAAAAAAGCACTTCATTAAATGATTTAGTTGCACATCCGCAGAACTAAAAGTTTCCTAAGAGGGAAGTTTACATTTTAATTTTTGCAAAACGGTAATTGTTCTTTAAGCCGGGTATCTGTCAACTTGTATTCCACAGGTCTTTTGAAAAAACGTTTTTTCTAAGTTCAGGTTCTCGTTAGTTTTGGAAATTAAAAATTATCATAGAAGTAATTGCAAGATGAGGGATAATCCCGAAAAATCAATGTAAAATAAAAGGCTGTGATTAACCATTAATTACACGAAGCAAATGTCGGAGAATAGGCATTTGCTTTTTTTGTTTCCCATCAAAAAGAATAAAACCCTGTAATATTCATTTTATTTATAGTATTTTTGCACGTTTCGTACGATTGTTCAAAAATTAATAAAATACAGTAATGTTAGCAACCATTAAGAAACTTTTCGGAAGTAAATCCGACAAAGATATCAAAGAAATCACGCCTCTTTTAAACAAGATTCTTGAAGAGTATAAAGAAATTACAAAGCTTTCAAATGACGAGCTTCGTGCAAAGACCATAGAATTCAAAACCAAAATTTCACAATTCCTTGCAGTAGAAGAAAAGGAAATAGAAAGCCTGCGTGACCGTTTGCAAAATGATCTGGACATAGAAAATGATGAAAAGGAAAAAATATATCAGACTGTTGACAAACTGGAGAAGGTTGTCAATGCCAAGATAAAAGATATTTTACTTGAAATACTTCCGCAAGCTTTTTCAGTGATGAAAGAAACTGCAAAGCGGTTTAAAGAAAATGAGATTGTAGAGGTCACAGCTACACAGATGGACCGTGATTTAGCTGCAACACGTCAGAATATTGAGATCAGAGACGATAAAGCTCTTTACAAGAATAGCTGGCTGGCGGGCGGAAACCTGATCACCTGGGATATGGTTCATTATGATGTACAGCTGATAGGTGGAATCGTTCTTCATCAGGGTAAGATATCTGAGATGGCTACAGGTGAAGGAAAGACCCTGGTTGCAACTTTGCCTATGTATCTGAATGCCCTTCCCGGCAAGGGAGTTCATATTGTAACCGTCAATGATTACCTTGCAAAACGTGACTCCGAATGGATGGGAGTTCTGTTTGAATTTCATGGATTAAAAGTTGACTGTATTGATAAGCATGAACCAAATTCTGATGAGAGAAGGAATGCTTACCTTGCCGATATTACCTATGGTACCAACAACGAATTTGGTTTCGATTATCTGAGGGACAATATGGCCCGCAGCCCGGAAGAACTTGTACAACGTAAGCACAATTTTGCGATTGTTGACGAAGTTGACTCCGTACTCATTGATGATGCACGAACACCTCTTATTATTTCAGGTCCGACTCCCAAGGGAGACAAACAGGAGTTTAAATATCTCAAACCAATCGTTGAGAAAATTTATAATGCTCAAAGGAACCTTGTAACTACAATTCTTGCAGATTCAAAAAGGCTGCTCAATGACAATTCCAAATCTGAGAACGAGAAGGATGGATGTAAACTTCTTTTCAGAGCTTACAGGGGATTGCCAAAAAACAAAGCGCTGATCAAGTTCCTAAGTGAACCGGGTATAAAAGTCATGATGCAGAAAACGGAGAACTTTTATATTGCCGAGCAGCAAAAAAACATGCATATCGTTGATGATGAACTTTATTTTGTTATTGATGAAAAAAACAACACAATAGAGCTTACGGATAAAGGTATTGACTTTGTTACAAGCTTTACTGATGACAACAAATTCTTTATCATTCCTGACGTTGGCGCTATCATTGCCGATCTTGAAAAGTCTTCACTCACACCACAGGAAAAGTTAGCACAGAAAAATACGCTGATGCAGGATTTCTCCATCAAATCCGACAGAATACATTCAGCAAATCAACTCCTTAAAGCATACACACTTTTCGAAAATGATGTGGAATATGTTGTGATGGATAACAAGATAAAAATTGTTGATGAGCAGACAGGACGTATTCTTGAAGGACGACGCTATTCTGATGGTCTTCATCAGGCTATCGAAGCTAAGGAAAATGTAAAAATCGAAGCTGCAACCCAAACTTATGCAACTATTACTCTGCAAAATTATTTCCGTATGTACCTCAAACTTGCAGGTATGACAGGGACTGCAGAGACAGAAGCAGGTGAATTCTGGGATATTTACAAACTCGATGTTGTTGTTATTCCAACAAACAGACCTGTCATCAGGAATGACAGGCAGGACCTTGTTTATAAAACTAAACGTGAGAAATACAATGCGGTTATAGAAGATATTGTTGAACTGGTAAAAGGAGGACGCCCTGTACTTGTTGGTACAACTTCGGTTGAAATATCTGAATTGCTCAGCAGGATGTTGAAGATGCGAAATCTTAAACACAATGTACTGAATGCAAAATTGCATCAGAGAGAAGCTGAAATTGTTCTGGCAGCAGGACAAGCAGGAACCATTACTATTGCGACAAATATGGCAGGTCGTGGTACTGATATCAAACTAGGGCCGGG
The DNA here is from genome assembly GCA_903889915.1 of uncultured Bacteroidota bacterium. GTDB lineage: Bacteria > Bacteroidota > Bacteroidia > Bacteroidales > CG2-30-32-10 > CAISZK01. Next base: position 907 of record CAISZK010000350.1, on the reverse strand, counting down.
TGTAGTTGATGCAGGAGGTCTTGCCATCATTGGTACAGAGCGCCATGAATCACGTCGTGTTGACCGGCAGTTGCGTGGTCGTGCTGGACGTCAGGGAGACCCGGGTACTTCTCAGTTTTTCGTTTCTCTTGAGGATGATCTGATGCGTCTATTCGGTTCTGAACGTATAGCAAGTATGATGGACCGCCTTGGCCTTAAAGAAGGCGAAATGATCCAACATTCCATGATCACCAAAGCCATCGAACGTGCACAGAAGAAAGTTGAAGAAAACAATTTCGGTATTCGTAAACGTCTTCTCGAATATGATGATGTGATGAATCAGCAACGTGATGTGATTTACACCAAACGCCGCAATGCATTATTCGGAGATAAACTATCTATTGACCTTGCAAATATCCAATTCGATGTAAGTGAAAGCATCGTCATGGATTTCCAGGAAGAACGGGATTTCGAAGGATTTAAATTTGAAGTTTTCAGAATTTTTGGAGTAGATGTAAAATTCACAGAAAAAGAATTCTTCAACATGAATACAGGTGAGATCACTGATCTTATCTATGATGAAATAAGGAAGAATTATAAAGAAAAACAGGATTACACAAGCCAGCGTGTTTACCCCATCATTAAAGATATTTATGAAAATCATAAAAACCGTTATGATAATATTGCTATACCAATAACTGATGGATTGAAAACAATGCAGGTGCTCTCCAATATCAAAAAATCCTATGACACCAAAGGCAAGGAGATCATGCTTTCAATTGAAAAGGGTGTAACACTTGCTATGATTGATGATGAGTGGAAAGAACATTTGCGTGAACTTGACGACCTGAAACAATCAGTTCAAAATGCTACCTACGAACAAAAAGATCCTCTACTTATTTACAAGTTCGAATCGTTTGAATTGTTT
>CAISZK010000349.1 GCA_903889915.1 uncultured Bacteroidota bacterium | reverse complement strand
GGAGGTAATTCAGGAAGCCCTGTGATCAATGGCGATGGTCAGTTGATAGGTCTTGCATTTGATGGTAACTGGGAAGCCATGAGCGGTGATATTGCTTATGAACCCTCGTTGCAACGAACCATTTGCGTTGACATTCGCTATGTTCTTTTCATGGTTGACAAATATGCCGGTGCAAAGAACCTGATCAATGAACTTACAATAGTAAAATAGAAAGCTCTTTAAATTTTTATGATCCCTCACTCTTGGAAAGAGTGGGGGATTTTTTATTACATGATGAAGTGAACAGGTTTGGATTGTGCAGTGTCATTGTGGATCCACATCAATCATTATCCTTATCCCTGTATTATCCTTGTCCAATTTGAATGCTTCAATATGTTTTGCAAGTAATGCTTTTGCATTTGTGAGAGAAAAATCTCTCTCAAATTTTACAAGGATGTTTTTTATAAACTCGTTTCTTATCCTTGAAACAACAGGGTATTCCGGGCCAAGGATACGAGAACCGAAAGACCGTTTTAATATCATCGCTAACTCTTTTGCTGACCTGTTAAGTTTCTCAGCATTTTTATGTCTTAGTGATAACTGGATTATTTTATAAACGGGAGGATATTTGAATGTCTGACGTTCGCCAATCTGGCTCTCATACATTGTTGAATAATCATTGTCTATCACGTAGCGGATAACAGCATGATAAGGATTATAAGTTTGTATGATCACTTTCCCGCGTTTCTGTTTTCTTCCCGCACGACCGCTCACCTGGGCCATTAACTGATAACTGCGTTCAAAAGCTCTGAAATCCGGAAAGCTTATCATGCTATCGGCATTCATGATGCCTACCAGGCTAATATTTTCAAAATCGAGCCCTTTGGTAACCATTTGTGTTCCTACAAGAATATCAATTTTCCGGTCTTCAAAATCATTGATGATCTCCTGATGTCCGTGTTTGCTTCGGGTTGTATCGAGATCCATGCGCTTCACTTTTGCTTCAGGAAAAAATACCGGAAGTTCTTCTTCCAGCTTTTCTGTTCCGAATCCGTGCATCAGAATTTTATTGTTGTTACATGCCGGGCAGCGGTCCGGAATGTTTACGGAATATCCGCAGTAATGACAGATCAGTTGATTGGATTTTTTATGATAGGTGAGTGTTACATCGCAATGTTTACATTCCGGTATCCAATGGCAAATGTCACATTCCAATCGCATTGAAAACCCCCGACGGTTTTGAAAGAGGATCACTTGTTCCTTATTCTTTAAGGCCTCACCAATGCACTCAAGAAGGAAAGGGGTAAAATGTGATTTCATCCTTTTCTTTTTTGTTTCTTCTTTTACATCTGCAACGAAAATTTCAGGAAGCATGACTCCTCCAAATCTTTTGTTCAGTTCAACAAGAGCATACTTGTCATTCTTGGCATTGTAATAACTTTCGAGGGATGGAGTAGCAGAACCCAACAGTGTTTTTGCTTTGTGCAGCTTTGCCAGGTAAATTGCCGAATCTCTGGCATTGTAACGCGGAGCAGGATTTATCTGCTTATAAGATGAATCATGTTCTTCATCAATGATGATCAAACCGAGATTGCTGAAGGGAAGAAACAATGCCGACCTTGCACCAAGCACGATCTGATAAGTACCTTCGGTAGTTACATTACTCAGGTTGTTGAGCAAAACCTTATTCCATATTTCGACTCTTTCATTGTCGCTGAATTTTGAATGATAAACACCGACTTTATTTCCAAAAGCCTTCCGAAGCCTGTTAATGATCTGTGTTGTCAATGCTATTTCTGGTAGCAGATACAGTACTTGTTTGCCTTTGGCAATAGTTTCCTCAATGAGTTTAATATAAATCTCTGTTTTCCCGCTTGAAGTTATACCATGCAACAGGGTAATATCTTTTTTGTTAAAACATGCAATGACATTTTCATAAGCTGTTTGCTGATCTTCGCTGAAAACAACATTTATTTTTTCATCATCGTCAATATGCTCAAGCCTCGAAATATCCAATGTGTATAATTCGCAAATGCCTTTTTTAACAAGGGATTTTAGTTGTGCGGATGAAGCATTCAACTGTTTTAGCATTTCGTGTCGTGATATTTTTGCTGGTCGATTTTTAGATTGAATAGTTTTACTATACACATACATAACTATCTCTAGCTGCTTGCTGAGAACTTTCCTTTTTTCCAATAAATCGAAAGCATCTTTTAAAAGAGATTCATCCTGATATTTTTCAGCTAAACGAACAAATGTCTCAGTCTTTACTTTATAAGTATTTACCAATTCTTCCTCAAGCAACACTACATTTTTTTCGATCATGTTTTTGATAAGGGCAATAACAGACCTCTGTTCTATTATTTTTAAAACATCCGAAATAGTAAGGACTTTCTGATGGCTCAGGGCTTCGGCAATAAGAATTTCTTTTTCATTTAAATTGGAAATGTCGCCATCAAACGTGGGATTCAAAACAATTTTAGTTTCGCTAGCGAGCTTCAGTGCTGATGGTAATGCTGAATTCATTACTTCTCCGGGGGTGCACATATAATATGATGCCATCCATTCCCAAAAGGTGAATTGCATTTCACTTACTAATGGTTCGTTTTCCAGTGTTGAAAGCACATATTTAATAGTGATTAAATCTGGCGGGGTTGTATGGATTTTTCTAACAAGAGCAGTATATATTTTCTTTGTGCCAAACTGGACAACCACTCTTTGTCCTGTCTGTATTATTTCATTAAGTTCAAATGGGACCCTATAAGTATAATAACCCGGCAGAGGCAGGGGGAGAAGTACATCAGCAAAAAGGGTAATGCGATCCATCTTTTAATAAGTCACAAATTCCAAGATCCAAATTCCAAGATCCAAAGTCTAAGAAAATGCAGCCCCCTTTGAATTTGGGACTTTTGGGGCTTGGAATTTCAGTGTTTAATCATTTTCAAACTTCAAAGGTTGTCCTGTTGCTTCAATAACATTCCACCACAATTCACTTTCAAGGTCTATTTTTTCTTTTTCTCTAATGGTTGCAGCTATGGGAAGATATGTGAAAATTCCACTCCATATTCCGGCCACAAAGCCTGTCTTTCCTGCCATTGCTCCATGCACTACATTTTGAGCAAGCTGACTGCAGAATTTACTGTCGTTGGCAACAGCAGTTGTGGAACGGATAATATAGCTGGGGTCAATGTACTTTATTGAAACAGAAATATGCTGATCTTTAAAATGCTGTGCTATCCTCTCCTTTAAATATATTCCGATGTCATTGGGTTTCAAATTACCTGATGCATCCTTTTCTATACTGGCATTTTTGAATAAATGCTGGCCTGCACCTTCGGCAACTACGATCACTGCATGATGTTTTAATTGTATTCTTTTTTCTAAAACATTAAGGAAACCTCTTTCACCTTCCATTTCGAATTTTCCCATCTCAGGGATAATTATAAAATTCACTTCCTGCATCGAAAGTGTTGCATGAGCTGCAATAAAGCCAGAGTCCCGGCCCATTAATTTTATGATAACGATTCCGTTGAAATAGCCCTTTGCTTCATTATGTGCATCGCCGATAATATCATGTGCTTTTGAAAAAGCAGTTTCGAATCCGAAAGATTTTTCAATGAAATTAATATCGTTATCAATTGTCTTTGGAATACCGGCTATAGAGATTTTGAGGCCACGACGGCTTATTTCATTGAAAATTAAATTAGCTCCCCGCAAGGTTCCGTCTCCCCCGATACAAAACAATATATCAATATTGTTCTTCACCAGCGAATCAACCATTTCTCCAATATTTTGATCCCCGCGTGAAGAGCCTAGTATTGATCCGCCATATAAATGAATATCTTCAACTGCTTCAGGTGTAAGTTCTATCAAAGGATGATTATAAGATGGGATTAAACCCTCATATCCATACCGAAATCCGATGATGTTATATACTTCATACCTGTAAAATAATTCCATAACAATGCTACGAATAACATTGTTCAATCCGGGGCATAAACCTCCACAAGTTATGATGGCTGCTTTTGTTTTTCCCGGGTCAAAGAAAATCTTTTCACGGGGTCCGGCTTTTTCAAATGAAAGAGGCAATATTCCTTCATTTTTATACTTAGTAAATGATTCCAGACTCTTATCATAGACTATTCTTTCACTATCATTGATATAGTTGTAGATGCCATCACCTTTTTCATTCCCTAACTGAATAGGTGATTTTAATGTGCATTCACCAAGAGTTTTTACTTCAAAATCTGCTTCCATATCTATAAATTAGGCTGAGTGTACTGATCTTTTTTACTACCTGCATAAACACTGAATTTCATGAAACGACATTCCAGTGGGCCATTGAAAATGGGAATTTTTCTTGTAGGTTTCAGACCGATAAATTTCAATGCATTCATATCAGAACTGATGATCCATGCATCATAACCTGCAAAGTTCTTCTTCAGTGAGTCACCAATGCTTTTATAAAATGCTACAATATCTTCCTGCTCCAGTCTTTCTCCATAAGGAGGATTGATGATCATCACCCCTCCGCCTGCCGGTGGTTTAAACGTATCGAAAGGACCAACCAAAAGGTTTATATTTTTCTGTAGGTTGGCTGCTATAACGTTTCCTCTGGCATTCCGTATTACCCTTGCTTCAATATCCGACCCTGAAATATAGACATCATTTATCTTTTGTTTTTCAATGGCCGCCGTTTTTATTTGCTGCCAAAGTGATGCATCATAATCTTTCCAGTTCATGAAAGAAAATGATTTTTTGAAAGAGCCGGGTGCAATATTAAGGGCAATCAATGCCGCTTCAATAAGGATAGTCCCTGAACCACACATAGGGTCAATAAAATTCCTTTGCTTGTCCCATCCACTTAAAAGCACCAATCCTGCAGCAAGAACCTCACTCAACGGGGCGAGACCTCCTGCAACCCTGTACCCACGTTTATGCAATGACTCTCCTGAGCTGTCAAGGGAAACGTCACAAACATCTCTATAAATGTGTATGTTTATCCGTATGTCAGGGTTTTCAATATCCACTGAAGGACGTGTCCCTGTTTTGCTGCGAAATCGGTCAGCTATGGCATCTTTCACTTTTTGCGAAACAAAATGCGAATGTGTGAATGAAGAATCATTGACTACCGAATCAATAGCAATGGTATTATCAACCTGGAAAATTTCTTCCCAGGGATAATTAAAAATATTCTGGTACAACTGATCATTGGTAGATGCAGGGAAAGCATACAAAGGTTTTAATATTCTAAGAGCTGTCCTGCACCAAAGATTGGCTTCGTATAATAATTTATTGTCGCCGCTAAAGCTTACAGCACGGGTAATTACTTTTACATCTTTTGCCCCCAGCAAAGTCAGTTCGTCTGCAAGGGTTTCTTCTAATCCGGCAATAGTTTTTGCAATTAGAGTTTGTGGTTGTTGTGTAGAGTTCAAGAGGAATACTTTTTACAAAGTTAGTAAATACTGCTTATAAAAAAACTTTTAGAAATTGAAGTTGGATTGACCCGGGCAGAAACCTATCTTAACCTTATTTAATTTATGGAATGATAAAGGCCTTACATCAATCAAAATAAGTCAGGTAAAACCGAGACTGATAAGGAATCAAGCAAGTTTATTTCTACAGATTAATTTTTATTTTCCAGACATCCCGGGACAGACAATTCTTTTACGTCTGAATGAATCAATGTCTGCAGATAATGTAAAGCGTACTGTATTTGCAAGTGGGAAAACTGCATCAGGTTTATGCGGCTTCAACTGGTCAAGCGTGATCAGGTAAGAAACATCAAATGCAAAAACATTGTATTTAAATCCTATTCCAAAAGTGAAAAACTTACGGTTTCCTTTGGTAGAGTCTTCATAAAAGAAGCCTGTACGAATGGCAAACATATCTTTATACGTAAATTCAATACCCGATGCAACATCAATCTCACGCATTTCTTCCCTGAATCCTCCGGGCGCATCACTGAATGATTGAACCATTCCCTGAAACACTGAAACATTGGGGTCCTTTCCGGCTATAATGTGTGTTCCTGTTGAATCTGTTGCGTAAATCGGAGGTGTTGGAACAAGGAGTTTGCTTAATTCAACAATAAATGAAAGAGATGTTCTGTGTGAAAGAGGCAAAGTAAATGAAGGTCCAAGCATAATGCGGGTAGGGATGAAATCACGGGCTGTTGAAGTTTTGCTGTATGAAATTTTATTTCCAACATTAGAGATATTCAAACCGAAATTGAATTGTCCATCATCACCATTCATCATTACTGGTCTTGAATAAAAAAGGGATATGTCACCGGCAAAAGATGTTCCCGGTTTATAAGTTTGCACCAACGCATTATTTCCAAGATCAGAGTATATATACCTCAAAGATAAACCCATTGAAAAAACATCAGATAATTTACGGGAATACGAGACATCACCTGCAAATTCGAATGGTTTTATAACACCCGAAACATTTCCGGCTATGTTGGAGATATAGATCTTACCCAATGAAATTGCCTTGAAAGAGGCAGCGATACACTGATTGCTGTCAGGTTTAAAATAGGCAGAGAAGTATCCCAGATTTATATCAGACTTAATTGATCTTAACCATGGTGAATAGGAAAGAGAAGCTCCCGTTTTCTTTTTAATAAATGGATATTTGGCAGGGTTCCAAAATTGTGAATTTATGTCAGGGCTTGTAGATGTTCCTGCTTCACCCAAACTCCCGCTTCTTGCATCAGGAGCAATTATAAGAAAGGGAACAGCAGTGGTGATGGTGTTCAATTGTGAACCGGGATAGATGTAGGAAATCTGACCAAAGAGTTTCATGCCGGCAACTAAAATCAATGGTAAAGTAATTACGAAAGGTCTGAAAATTTTCATCTTTTATGCAATTTAATAAATGAAAAAAATAGAACACTGATGACTATGCTAAACACCGATATTGTCAGTGTGAAACTGAGATTCTCAACTTTGATTGATGAGGGCTACAGCATAAACAGCTATACCTTCTTCTCTTCCCACAAACCCTAATTTTTCGGTAGTTGTTGCTTTTATTGAAATATCACCTTCGTGAATTTCCAGTACTTCTGCCAGTGTTTTTTTCATTTCAGGAATGAAAGGTGCAATTTTTGGTTTTTGCAGGCATATTGTTGTATCAATATTTCCAATAAAAAAGCCTGATTTTTTCAGAAGTTCATTTGTTTTCTTCAACAAAATTTTACTGTCAATTCCTTTGTAATCCTTTGAAGTGTCAGGAAAATGCGAGCCAATATCACCAAGGTTTGCTGCTCCTAAAAGTGCATCAATAATTGCATGAATAAGTGTGTCAGCATCTGAGTGACCTGCCGCACCTTTATTATGGGCGATATGAATACCGCCAAGCCAGAAATCAATATTTTCTTTTAAAGGATGAACATCAAAACCAATCCCTATTCTGGTTTTCATTTTTCATTTGTTTTGTTTTGAGCTTTGAAAGCATCAAAATCAAATACCAAAGTGAATCGTAAAGTGTTTGCTAACGGATTGTGTTGCTCAAGAGGAACAAGATATGCAAAATCAAGACCGAAAACATTGTACTTTAATCCTGCGCCAACAGTGAAATACTTGCGGTTTCCTTTGGTCGGATCTTCATAAAAGAAACCACCACGAATAGCAAATTGTTTATCATACCAATATTCAACACCGGTAGCAATATTAAATTCTTTCATTTCTTCAGGAAAACCTCCCGGAGCATCAGTGAATGATTGAAGCATACCAGTAACTATTCCGACATTGGGATCTTTACCTGCTATGATGTGCGTGCCTGTGGAGTCAGTGGAATAAACCGGTGGGGTAGGGACAAGTAATTTATTGATGTCAAACATAAACTCAAGAGAGTTGTAATCGTCAAGGTCAACTTTTAAAGATGGTCCGAAACGAAGATTTGTGGGAATAAAATCTCTTTGGGTAGTTTCAGTGTAAGAAATTTTTGCTCCGATATTAGAGATATTAACACCAATTCCCAATGTTGCGGGTAACTTTTTTCCGAGGTTAAATTTCTTCTGATAAAATACTGAAACATCAGCGGCCACAGAGTTTCCCGGATGTGATTCAGCACCTCCGACAAAAGTACCACCTGTAAGATTAGAGTGGATATAACGCAAAGAAACAGCACCTGAAAAGACATCAGAAAATTTACGTGAATAGCAAGCATCAACAGCAAATTCGTTAGGTTTATAATCACCGATCTTTGTACCGATAATGTCCGTAAAAGTGATATTGCCTAATGAAAAATACAATAGTGAAGCAGCTATTGCCTGATCTTTACCAAATTTTTTATAGCCTGTTAAATAAGCAAGATTGATGTCGTTAACCAATGCTCTTAACCAAGGGCTGTAGGAAACAGAAAAGCCCATATCCTTTTGTATAAAAGCATATTTTGCAGGATTCCAGTGAAGGGAGTTAGCATCGGGAGTTGAAGCAACACCGCCATCACCCATTCCGCCTGCTCTTGCGTCAGGAGAAATGATCAGAAATGGAACAGCTGTTGTAATTGTATTCAGGCTTCTTCCGGTATAATCATATTTCGGCTGTGAATAAATATGATTACCGGTCAAAAATAATACTAGAAATGAGAAAATTAAAATAGAGATTTTACAGTAACTTTTCATTAGAAATAGGTTTAAGGTTGCAAAGGTAACGAAAAATTTATATTATTATTGTGCCTACCTTAAAATAATTAATTTATTGTAGCTTTCAAGGTAAGTTCCTGAGTCGGTTTTTACCAAAATATGGTACACATAAATACCAGAATTTAGCTTATAACCACCATCACTGCGACCATCCCAGGATATTGAATTAATGGTTGTTCCGGTTGACTGAACGGTTTGGCTTATTGTTTTTATAAGCTCCCCCGTAACAGTAAAAATTTTTATTTCCACATCAAGATCACAACAAGGTTGATTATGTTCAAAATAAAACCGTGTAAAATCTTTAAAAGGGTTAGGGTAATTGAAGACGTTTTTTATCGAGAGCATATTCGACATACTCACGTTAAAATCTGTAGTAGCTTCCACAGAACGGTCTAAAATGTTCCAGGCTTTGAGACGGAGTGTATGCAATCCTTCTGATAAATTTGTAAAAGGATAAACAACATCACCACTTTTATAGGAGTTCGCATCCACATTGTAATATTCATTGAGTACAATGGATTCTTCGGTATTGTCATCAAGAACTGCTGTAATATCATGGCCAAAACTAATATCATTGGCATTTATTCCTGTTGAATCTGCAAGCAATGCAATAAGCAACGGATTTGGATCAGTTGTTCCTCCGGAAATAAATGAGGTGTCCTTCATGAAAAGCCGGATAAACGGACCTCCGTTATCAGGAATTACAGTACTGTCCTTACCTCCGAGAATAAAATCCGGACCATCATAAAATCCGCTTGCATCATTTAAACTGTCGTGTGCAAAATAGCTGATCTTCCCTTTACCAATGCCATCATTCATATCTTTTGGAAGGAAGAAAGAGAAAGTGAAGTTGCCATTGGTAACTGTAGTTTTTCCTTTAAATAAAATTTTATTCCGCTGATAAAAATTAAAGTGAGAACTGGTAGGATCATTGGCCAGTGTTGTAGAGAGAGTTTTTTTATCGAAAACTGTCGGGTAAACATAACCATTAAAATTTGACAACTTGGTTCCGGATGAGTTTTGTATAATTCCTGAAATTGTCACTTTGCTGAGAGCACTGAGAGTATCACCTACAATAGCGGTGGCAGGCTGTCCATTGATAAAAGTAGTGGCAACATTGTTTTCAGGAAAATCTAGTTTTAACGCCGGGTCACCAAGCAAAAGGAAATTTCGGATGTTCACTATTGAACCATTTTCAATCTTAGAAAACCTGATGATATCACCCATACGCAGGTAATCGCCATTAAATTTTTTAAAGGCATATTTGCTGAAACTTTTATTCAGGCTGAAGTTTGAATTTGAAAAAGTGACACGGGTTGTTGTGAACAATGCAATGCCTCCGCCTTTTGGATTTAAAAGAATAAGTTCACCAGCCGAAGTTCTCATAGGGTCATCAAAAGGACTGAATTCGCAGGTTGCTGTAACAAAGACAGGCAAATTGGAAATATTGGTCCAGTTGTTAATGTCGGATATCTGAAGCACATTCTCATCTGCCCATCCTGTCTGCCCTCCGTGACCAGTGTAATTTATTACCAAAGCACCATCTTCAACCTGCTTGTTTATTGCTTTGGTGACATCGGGGTATGACGCTCCACTTGATCCTGTGGACTGCACATAAGCATCCAGGTAGATCTTTTTTACATTGAAAAGTTTGTTTGCAGTATCAAGTGTGGAAGCTATTTCATCGGCCTGACTGATGTGAAGATTGTTGTCTTCATCATCCGCAACAAAGCAAACAATATTGCGCCAGTCGCCAGAAATTTCTTTTGTATAATAAGTGCATCCGTTCAATTCAGTGAAGGAATATTTTTTAGTCAGATAGGATTGGATTTTATCAACAAGCACTTTTGCTTCTTCTGCATTTCTTGCCGGCAGTCGTCCGATACTCACATCAAGTCCGCCATTGGCACTATAACCTTCCGTTGCATCCATAAGTCCGAAGAAATCATCAGTCACAAAAGTAGCGGTTGGCAGCAGGGAATTAAAGGACTCATAAGACGGGATCAAACTTGAGTTTTGAGAAAAGTGATTTTTGTAATCGTAAGACCCGTTTCCAAAAAGTAAGAGATAACGCGGATTCCGGTTGGAAGAGTCAGAACGCCCATAGATCATTCTTACAAAATTTCTGATTGCACCAATATCCTGCGTTCCGGATGAAAATTCATTATAAATTTCCTGTGGAGTAACAACGGTTACACTAAAATTATCATGATCCACATGGATGTTTGCAAGACGGTTAGCTTGTGTGAGAAAATCAGGGTATGCAATGATGATCATATCTGATTTTTCAATACCATGCAAATTCTGATTTGGAACATTTCCGGCAAATTCAGGTGTTGAATAATCAGTGCCGTCAAAAACTATATACTGCCGTAGAGAGTCCATTGGTGCCCGGTAACTAAGCACCGTGCCATTCAAGGTATATCTCTGATCCCTGATGTTAAATGGATCTGTAACATCCCAAATTGTCAGCAATGAATCAGCATTGCTCATCCTGAATTCTGTAACTTTTCCATTACCCAAAGAGGATGTACTTCTGAAATTCATTTGATGCCCATAGAATCCGAGATTCCTCACAGTGTTGATATCAATAAAATTCAGCCATCCCACGCTTCCCTGTGTAGTGTTTGTGATGGTAATATTTATATCAGGATCCGTTGGATAAAAACTTATAGTGTCCTCGGTATATTTGGCATAATCTGCAGTGTAGGAACCTGAAATTGCAGCAACAGTTATTGAATCATTGCTGTTCTGAGTGTGAATATTGAATACAGTATTGTTTAAGCCTTTTGCAGCAATATTTATTCGCAGAATTGATCGTGAAGTCATATCAATGCCGGGGAAATTATAATTGAAGTTATAAGTGTTTACTGCATTAAAATATTCGCCATACCATTCTTTCCCTGAACCGAGAAGGTTTACAGTATCTTTTTCGTGATAAAAATAATCATTGAATTTTGTAGCTGTGTAATTAGGAGAATCTGTGGAAGAATTTTGTAATTGTATTCTTTTTCCTGCACCCTGATCATAGGTCATGAAATAATCTGTTTCGTCAGAATAATAATTTATCGAATGATAGAAAATGTGCTTCAATGAATCATAGGTCCATTTAACCGGTGATTGACCATAGAAAAGAATGTAATCACCCGGATTAAAATGACCGTCGGCTTCACCATAAACATAAATCGCATTTTCAATAAGATCATCGTAATTGGCGTCCGCATTGCTTTCAGGAAGTATTCCTCCTCCATTCCCAAAAATACGGATGTTTTGTGGATTGATTAAAGATGGATCAATTCCATAGCTTACAAGGTCGTTGTAAGTGATCTTATAAACTTTATCTGCCTTAACTTTTAACTTTATCCATGTTCCGCTTTTCAGTACTGAATTGAAAGTGTAGGAATGAAATTTATATTCGGGAGTATGCACGGGTATTGTATTTTGCTGCGCAACTCCTGATAAACACAAGATCAGTAAGAGATATGTGACGTAAAATTTCATTGAATAAAACGGGTTGCAAATTTACACATTATTGGGAGTTTAAAAAAGTTCAAAGTTTAAGGTTCAAGGTTTGGAGCGTCCCCTTTAACGCAAAATCACCAGCTTTTCGGTTTTCTGGGCAGTAGAGCCGTCATCACTTTTTACCTTGAGTTTGTAAATATAAACACCTCTTGCAATAGGGTCGCCGTAATCATCGAGGCCATCCCAATCAATAGGCTCTGCGCGATAACCGATCGTTTGAACAACCTGGTCAATTGTTTTTATCAGCCTTCCTGTAATTGTGAAAATTTGTATTTGCACCTGCAATGAACAACAGGGATGATTGTGTTCAAATAAGAAAGAAGTGTGTGTTGTGAACGGGTTTGGATAATTCAAAACATGATCAAGGGATAACTGTGCTGATTGTGCAACGATGAATTCAGTGTTGGCTTCAGAGGAATTGTTGTAAATATCCCACACTTTTAATTTCAAAGTATGTGTGCCGTCAGCAAGATTTGAAAAAGGATACTTAATAACTCCTTTTTGATAGCTGTTCAGTGCAGCCTGGTAATAATCATTCAGCACTATTGACTGGGCTGTGTTTCCATCAAGCACTGCGACTATATCATGTCCGATTCCATTGCCAACTGTATTGATACCACTTGAATCAGAAACATAAGCCAGAAGCAGCGGTTTTTCATTTGTTAGTCCACCATAGACAAAGGTTGAATCATTCATGTAAAGCGAAATCTTCGGGCCAACTCTGTCTATAGCTACTGATGAATCGGAACCTCCGATAATAAATTTTGAACCCTCATAATACCCGTTTGCATTGGTTTCGGCATCTTCGGCATAATAGGATATTTTCCCTTCTCCATAATTGTATGCGATATCCTTTGGAACAATGAAAGTGAATGAAAAATTTCCGTTTGTCACACTGGCTTTGCCTTTGTAGAGGATGCTTTTCTGAATGTAAAAATTTGCGATGGGACTTGTAGGATCGTTACCAAGCGTGTGTGTCAGCGTTTTTTTATCATATACTGTAGGGTAAACAATGCCATTAAAATCGGTGAGTTTATTTCCGGATTGATCCTGAATTTCGCCTGCAACTGTGACTTTGCTGAATGCCTTCAATGTTTCAACTGTTGAACCTGCAGGATGCCCGTTAATAGATGTTGTTACTACATTATTTATTGGGTAGGATAATCTTAATGCAGGATCTCCAAGAAGAACAAAATTTCTGATATAGGTATCAACTGTGGAACCTGTGCCGTTTTTCGAGATCCTGTTCAATTCACCAAGGGTATAGTAAACACCATTATTTGTTTTAAAAACATTTTGATAAAAATTGGTGGTTAGGTTATCATTCGAACTGGTATAGGCCAGACGAGATGTCGTAAGCAAAGCAATGCCGCCACCATTTGCATTGAGCAAAACAAGTTCACCTGCAGCCACTCTAGCCGGGTCGTCGTATCTGCTGAATTCGCATGTTGCAGTTACAAACAAAGGCATGTTATTAATGTTCGTCCAACTCTCAATATCCGAAATTTGCAGGATGCGTTCCAATGCCCAGCCCACTTCTCCGCCGTGTCCGATATAGTTAATGATCAGTGCGCCTTTCTCTACTCTTTTATTTATTGCATCGTTCACGTCAGGATAACGCTGACCGCCTGCTCCCGATTGCTGAACATAAGCATCACAATAAATTTTATCAAGATTATAATCTTTAAAAAGTGTATCAACATAGTTTGCGCGTGCTTCGGAAGAAGTTAAGAAATCATTGTATTCTTCATCGTCGGCGACAAAACAAACCATGTTTCTCCAATCTCCCGAAACACTCGAAGCATAATTTGAACATCCCGTTGATACACTGTTGGGATTATTTTTTGCAAGATAACGAACAATTTTATTGATCATGGTGCTTGCCTCATCCGTTGTTTTTACAGGAAAACGACCGATACCGATGTCAAGTAATTCCGCTGTATAAGGTCCATCGGTATCATCAAGAAATCCATAGTAATCATCCGAAGAATAAGACGCAGTTTCGTCCAGTCCATTGGGAGATTCATAAGTGGGAACAAAATTCATATTGTCGGGCATCCTGTTTTTATAATCATAAGATGCATTTCCGAAAAGCAACAGATACTTTGGCGCAGCCGCCGGTGTTCCTGCAGCCCTGTCGTAAAACATTTTTACAAAGTCCCTGATTGCAGTTATATCCTGTGCTCCGGATGAAAACTCATTATAAATTTGCGAAGGTGTAACAATCACCGAAGTCAGGCTGTCGTTGGTGCTGTGAATGTTTGCCAAACTGTTGGCCTGGCTGACAAAATCAGGGTATGCAACAATGATAAAATCGGCTTCATTAAGTCCATGCAGGTTTTGATTCGGGATGGCTCCAATCAGGGTGGGTGTAAAGTAGCCGGAGCCATTAAAAGCAACAAATTCCCTGAGTGAATCAGTGGCAATATTGAAAACAGCGGTGTCACTGCTGGTCGAAAATTGTTGTTCTTTCACATTTACCGGATCGGTCACATCCCATATCCTTCCATTCACTGCACCATTGGCAACTTTGAATTGTGAAACATTTCCTGTTCCCAATGAGGCAAGACTGCGGAATTGCAGTTGCGAACCCGAAAGTGTGAGATGCCGCATTGCATTTAATTCAATATAG
>CAISZK010000348.1 GCA_903889915.1 uncultured Bacteroidota bacterium | reverse complement strand
GTTGCAGGAGGCTGCAAAAACAGCGTAGCTGTGACATCTTTCATATTTTAATCTCCTTCTGTTTTTTATATCGCAGCTACGCTGCTTCATTGCCCTCTTTATTTTATTATTACAAAGATATTGCTCCTACGGAGCATTTTCAATATTCACCACTTTACATTTCGAGAGTCCATTGCTTTGTTCATCAAAATTCTTAAACTTGAATGAATAAGATAAGTAATATATTATTTCTGAAATGTTTTTTTTAAGTCCTTCTTTATTTATAGCCCTATCAACTTTGTCACAATAGGATAATTCCCTGCAATAAAATATAAAAACAGCAGAATAAACAATATCCCCATTATCCACTCAATTAAGATCAGCCAGCAAAACCATTTTGAGAATTTGAAGACTGTGGAGGGGAATTTTGGAGTGAAGAAAATGTTGAAACTTACAAAGACACTCTTGATATTGTCAACATTAAAAATTGTGAGCAGGAAATGCAATGTGTGGTGAATATACATGCGGTTCTTGCTTTTTGTGGTGGCGCCGGTTGCGTTATTTTCGGCGGCATCAGGCTCGCTGCTGCTAAGGAAAGCATTGACTTCTTTAATGAAAAATACTCTGAAAATAAAAGCAAAAATCAGGATTATCCAGAGACAAAAAGTAAAAAAACGCATCTCACCATTATACCCAAAATTGGTTGTGATCTCCAGAAACCGCAGCCCCAGATAATGAAGCTTGTTATGCTGCCTGAAGTACAGTTTCTCGTATTGTTTTTCCTGGTAGTTAAGCCAGTTGATGATCTTTTGTTTTTCCGATCCGAAAATGTCATCACTGGTGATGATCCGGCTCACATATTCCCTCAGGTTTTGAAATTTAATTTCAACCTGCTCCAGGTTGTGTTCTGTGAATTCGTCAAGCGGACTGATTGTATCCTTGATGTGAAAAGGCGATTTGAAAGCAATCGTTGAAAAACTTTTTGAATTTTCGTTCCAGTAAACACATTGCGAAGTCTGATTTTTCCAGCCCCAGTCAACCACGAAGAATATCTTTTGCAATGCTTTTATGTCCAGGTTCATTTTATCAATATCGTCATTCAAACGAATGATCATGTTGCAGTCTTTTTTGAAAAAATTATCTTTAAAGGATGAGCCATGACACAGCACTGCGCCTCTGAGATCAATAATGTTGTTGAAATTGCAATTCCTGAAAACTGTTGAGTCAAGCTTTTTATCGGTAAGGAAAAACGGGTAGTTGAAAGTGGAATTCTCAAAGGTGATATTTTTAAGAACAGGGGCGTTGATGATAAATAAATTTTTGAAAGTGGAATTCACAAATTTGATGTTTCTCAACTGCTGAACCATTTTTGATTCCACGTTCTGTGCATTTCTTGAATAAAGCGGATTATACTTTGTTGATGCAATGCCCAGGTTATAATTTCCTTTTGAATTGATCAAAAAAGGTCCTTTGAAAATGGTGTTCAAAAATACCGCCCTGTTGGAATCGCTTTTTGATTGCGAAACATTTTTTGTGAAGTAATTGATGTTGTCCTGAAAAGTCAATTCGCAGGTGTCTTTGAAAGTCACATTTTCCAAATTAAACGACCTGTAGCTTGTTCTGTAGGCCGACATTTTCCTTGTGAAAATAATGGAATCAAATTCTACGCGGTCAGTATTGATGTTAAGGATGCAATTTAAAAAATAAACAGGCTTCAGTATCGAGAGTTTCCTTTTCACAATAGCCGAGGTGTCAATTTTTTTTGTTGCACAGGTATCAATATCGAAAATGCTTTGCTGTGCCTTTGTTGGCGCGCTTTTCATGAGATTGAAAAATGACGACACGTAGCACTTCTTAAACAATAACCGGCCTTTGGTTTCATTATAATATTTTTCAATTTTGTCACTGTCCGCAACAAAGTAAAAGGTGTCGCGCACTGTTGCAGGCTTCCTGGATTTTATAAGTTTCCGGTAAATTGGAATTTTATTGAAAGGATAAGTGAGTGGGTTGTCAGATGGGATGTATTCATTCGTCTCCTTGTCAGTGGCAATGTTCTTAATGTAGTAGTCAAATGACTCCGGTTTTGCAGTGACACTGTTAAAATTTGTGTCAATCTTCACCGTCTGGCCCTGCGCCAACTGTGCCATTGACAAAGTTGAGGTGATTGATAAAAATAAAATTGTAAGGAAGGTTTTCATGATTGTGTTATTTAGTGAATAACTCAGTGGTTTCAGTAAATCCTGACTGTTTTTAAAATTCCTTTTTCAAAATTTTACATTGCTAAATTACAATTTAATTGTAATCTGCAAATATTTTTAGCGATGATTTATGCCCGAAATGATTTTATAGTGATTGAGGGATATCTTTACAACACCACATTTCCAAAATATTTCGCCTCTATGGTGAATAGAACTCATGCGCGCAATTGATTTAAAGCAGGGGACGGGATATTATTAATCGGACAAAAATGACTTAAAAATCTGAAGTGAACTTTTAATTCATGAAGAGCCTACGTTAAATCAATAACAATTAAGAGAGCCTGATTATTTTAAGATGTTATTTGCATTAAAATTAAAAATTTTATAATTTTGTAAAAAATAGAGGGCTATGGAATTAAAGTTTAACCTTGGATTTGATCAGTTAATAAAATTGGTCAGACAGCTTCCGGCAAACCAAATTGCCAGATTGAAAGCTGAACTTGAGGGCAAAAATTCTGTTACCAAAACTAAATCTGAAATTTCAGAATTTCAAAAATTTTTATTGAAAGGTCCTGTTATGACTGAAGAACAATTTGAAGATTTCAAAAAAAACAGGAAACAATTTAGTTTATGGAGACAAAAATAATTTGTATTGACACCTCAGTTTTGATTGACTATTTTCGTAAAAAAGATAAGAGTAAATCATTATTTTACAAACTGACAGGGAGCTATTCTACGTTCACAGTTTCGGCAATCACCGAGTATGAAATTTATGTTGGAAGTGTTACAAATGATCAGCATGAATTTTGGAATGAATTGTTCAAAAGAATTACAGTTATTCCATTTGATTCTGAAACCAGTAAAGTTGCTGTCAAAATATTTCAGGATTTGAAAGCAAAAAATAAGATGATTGATATTCCTGATATTTTAATTGCTGCAACAGCGATTAAAAATAAACTAAAATTTGCTTCACTCAACCGCAAACACTTTGAGAGAATTGAAGGTTTCGAAAAGGAAATGATTGAGATAGAATAAGCACCTTTCCGACTTGCACAAGTCTTTTTTCTAAGTACAAAAATACGCAATTTTATGTTTTCTGATATTGAAATTTACTGGATTTGCATAACCCGCCTGTTTTGGAAAATGAAAATTCCTCAAACTATACTTCCGAAACAATATAATGTGTCAAAAATGCGGTTGTCTCTTGCTTTGTTAAGAATTTCTGAGTCTTCCTTACAGTATTCTGAATATAAAATTCAGATGTCTGAATCCGGGATTCTGTGATCAGAATTTTTGTAACAGATGTCAGAATCCAAAATTCATTAGGAAGAATTTCAAATTCGTTGCAAAGAATTTTGGAAACGGATGTCTGAATCCAAAATTCGTTAGGAAGAATTTCAAATTCGTTGCAAAGAATTTTTGAAACGGATGTCAGAATCCAAAATTCGTTAGGAAGAATTTCAAATTCGTTGCAAAGAATTTCAAATTCGTTGCAAAGAATTTTTGAAACAGATGTCAGAATTCAAAATTCTGACATCTGTAAGAGGCTTACATCTGATTCAAATTATGTGACTTGGGTATGTAATAAGGGAGGAGAACAATGCTGTATGAAATCATCATCCTTTTAGTGAATATCCAATGGCTAAAATAATAATTGTGTTAGCTGTTAGTTCAGCATGTATTTAACACGCTCTGAAAAATCACTTTCCCCTGCAGCATTTTCAGAAGTAAGATAATAATACATATCTCTTCCTCTGACAACATTGCTAATGATAAGTTTGCTCGAATTGCGGGTGTGAAGAATACATTTCAGGTTATCCATACTGTCAGGATCGGAAGTTGCATAGATGTAGTAAGTGAGGATTTCTTTTGTTTTTTTCAGCGGACTCTTTGTTCTTGTCAGATAAAATTTGACAGTTCCGGAAGTTTTGCCATTTTCAGCACGATCCACTTTTGGTGGGTCTGTGACACCATGAGGAGTTGGTTCTTTGCTAACCGGATAACCCGATTTGTCCAGGTTTACCGTGTTTCCGCGATAAAGCTGGTTGGCATAGTTTACATTTGCTACAGACATTCCACGTAAATTTCCCGACTGAAGATCGCGGTCTTTTGTATCGTGTGTGCTTCCACCTGCTGTAACTTTTGCCTCCGCAGCAATTGTTTTGTCGAGTTGGGTTTTGTAATCCACTTTTGCATTTGGAGGGTTTAAATAGAGTAATGCACCACTCGTTGAATACATACCATTGTCATACACGTTTTGTGCTGTTGAAATGGTTGCAGCATGATCTTTCTCATCGCTGCCTACTGTTGCTATTGATAATCTGTTTGACATAGAATTTGGTTTTAAAGTTAGTATCAAAGGTACAATGGAGTAATTATTGAAAACAAATTTATTTGACCAAGCGTCATACCAAGCGTCATAAAAATTTCAACAATCGT
>CAISZK010000347.1 GCA_903889915.1 uncultured Bacteroidota bacterium | reverse complement strand
ACCAATAGTTTGACGGGCACCTCCGATCCATTCCGAAAGAATAGCATAAATATCGCAAGAATCACCAGCGTTATCAGTATATTTATAATAGCCTGTAAACCTCAGTGGCCGTCCGGTGAAAGGCATTCCCATTTTTAAATTTGCCGGTGGAATTGCTGTCTGATCAAAAACTCCGGTTGCCAAAGTTCCTGTCAAAAGCATAGCCGGGATCGTGGAGGATAATTTTGTTGTCATCTTAGCTGCATAAGGTCCTGCAACCGCATCAGTGGTTGTATCAGTAGTAGCAGGGAACAAAGATGGATTGATAAGAATTGCTTTATTTGCAGTGGTCCATACTCCACCCGAAGGCTCATTATAATAAGTGCTGTATGTCCATGAATCAAAACTCATGTTTGGCAATGTGGTCTGCGAATATGCGTTTGCTGTTATTATTAATACTAATGCTGCAATTATTTTATTTTTCACTTGACTTCTTTAAAATTACTTTTCAATGCTATTTATGTTTTCAACAAATAAAATTGTGTGCAAAGATACACAAGAAATTTTTACAAAATCTGTATCATTTACAATTGTTGTTACCATAATGTTAACCGTTTTTTCAACTACTAAATTCAATGATTGTTGCCTGTGATAATCCGGAAAGAGCTAAGTAACATGGAAGTTCATTCAACTCTTTAAAACAAAAAAAGAATCAATACTCAATTGATTCAATGAAAAAAAAACCGGAAAATTCTTCGCGAACTTTCCGGGTTTAAAATTTCCAATCTGTTACGAACTTTGGATACCCTCAATGACAAACGAGGGTTCGTGGTTCCTTCATGATCTCACATTAATTTTAATGTCTTACCAAAGTTACTGTACCATGTTCATTGTATTCAATATTATCGGTGCCCTTTGCTTCAATGATATAATAATATACCCCGTCAGAAGCTTTGCCACCGGATTTAATTGTACCATCCCATCCTTTGGAAGGATCGCTCCAGGAATAAACTTCTTTTCCCCAACGATTGAAGATAGAACATGAGAACGAAGCCAGGGAAGAATAATCCATGATAAACTGATCATTGAAACCATCGCTGTTTGGAGTAAATACATTGGGAATAACAAGGTGTGAAGGAGTTTCAACATCAATTGTCACTGTTACTGTACAGAATGAAGTTGGTGAACTATATACTGTCAGAACCACGTTATAATTACCTGCTGTATTAAAAGTATGTGATGGGTTTTCTGAAGTATCCGCAGGGCTTCCATCACCAAAGTTCCAGGAATAACTGATACCTGGAGAACCGGTATAAGTAAACGCAACTGGTAAAGGTGGAGCGCCTGTTAATGGATTTGCCACAATTGATGCCGCAATTAAATAGTTTACAGTGACAGATGTATCATAAGTACAGTTGTTCACATCCGTAATGGTTACTGTATAATTACCATGACAAAGGTTGCTTATATTCTGGGTTGTTGCTCCATTACTCCAATGGTAAGTAAAAGGACCAGAGCCCCCGGCAACTGTGAGACCAATACTGCCGGTGCAGCTATTTTCGCAAACTTCATTCACAACAGTGCAGCTTTGATTGATTCCTGCAGGCTGAGTAATAACAACAGTGATCACTGTATCGCACATGGCAGTATCAGTGACAGTGATATTATAAGTTCCGGCCGGAAGATTTGGGAAATTCTGCGACCCTGTCACATTTGTATGAGTGGCCACAGTGGCACCTGTACTATTTGTAACCAAATAAGTCATTGGTCCGACACCGCCAGAATTAGCAGTTATACTACCTGTTGCTTGTCCGTTGCAGGCTACATTTGTTGAGCTGTTTGTTACATGCAAAGAAGGACATGTAGGGCAAGGAGGCAGTGTTGAAATTCCGTAAATAACCATTGAGTTAGAATAAACATCAATCACTGTCAAAGTGTCGTGTCCCGGAGGAGGAGTGATCGTAGCTCCCGTACCAAAAGTTAACCAGGATGCAGGTGTGTTACAGTTTGTAACCGGCATTAACCCATTCATACATTCACCTAATAGTGATTGCCAGGTATAACCACATGCTGTACATTCAGCCTGGTTGGTAATTGGTGTCGTAGAGGCGGGTACGTATTCCTGCCATGTATAAGGATTTGTTCCACCTGAAACTGTAACATTGCCATTTGTTGCCAGGCAAGCTGTAAGCGTAGCACAATTATTCACATTGATGGTAATTGAATCACTTCCACAAGCCAACGTATAAACAATGGTGTGGGAACCGGGTCCGGCAACAGAAGGATCAAAAGTTCCTGCTGAAACATCAGTTATTCCCAGACCACTCCATATTCCTCCTGCTGTGGCCGGCGTAAGAGTAATTGCAGGATCAGTCTGGCACATCGGACCTGCAGGGCAAACGTTGGCATCGCAACAATACAATGACATGGGGTTACAAGCTGCCAAACTTCCGATGGATTGAACATATCCGGTTCTTGATGTACTGGAGTTATCATTCGTGCCTCCACATACAATCACATTCCCACCAGTGCTTACTGAAACATCATAGATATTGAAAGGAACAGAAACTGAATTAAGCTGATTCAAATTTGCATCATATTCAATAAGGGCGCCACAGGATCCAACATAAACATTGCCGCAAGTATCAATATCAATTCCATCATTACCCATCTGGGATTCGACCGGAGTAAATAAAGACACAGTAATATTGGAACCACCGGGAATAGTTGCTGAAGTTATCACTGCACCTGTAGCAAGTGATCTTTTCTCAATTTTAGCCCCATTTTGTGTATAGACAAAATACCTGTTTGCCCTTACACAATTGAGTCCTGCATTCCCATTGTTGGGTCTGAAGTTTTCACATTTGTATCCAAAATTATAAGTATGAGGAAGTTTTAATAATGAGACATTGTTGGGGCAAATTCCAATATTTTGATCAATCGTGCCCAGTGAGTCAAGAGTCATGTAATAATACCTTGCATTGCGGGAAGACGAAATAGATCGTACTTCATCAATATCATTAAGTAACCCATTGGGACGTTCCCATCCCACTGTTTGGGTAGTATTGACACCGCCAGTACTGGCATTGATATCGAAAATTATTCCATAGCTATTTGCAGGAGGAAGCAAGCTAAGTCTCGTACCACCAATAATTAATTTTGTCTGGTCACAGTTGAAGGCAATTTTCCAGTATTCATCCAAACCGCCTCCACTCACACTATAAACCATGGAACCGGCTGCATTTATTTTCTGCAATGCTGCAGTAGATCCATCGGTCACATAGCTGTTACCTGCAAGGTCGGTGGCCAGTGTGCCTAACCAGTCATTGGCAGTATCCCAGGGTGTGCTATATGTCCATAGCAAAGTTCCGGTAGCATTATATTTGAGAAGTTTTAAAGGCATGTCTCCGCCAATGATATAAACGTTACCAGCGGCATCATGTTCACATTCCCAGACACAATTTGAGTTAGCCATTGAAGGAGTCTGCACCCATGGGTCAATGATAAGAGTTTTTGTAGCGTCATAAGTATCCAGATGAAAACTGACAGATTTACCAGAAGTGACAAATCTGGAATTGATAACTGATGACCTGTTATCACTGTAGTATGTTACAGGCGTATGATCAACAATATCTCCAAATAATGTAGGGATATGCAGATCGCCATTGCTTTTCAATTTAACATCTCCTGAGTAACTCATTTTTACCTGAGAGATATCAGCCCCCGGATGCAAAATCAGAGAGTACTTAATACCATCTATTGGGTAAAATTCATAAACTACATCAATATTCGGATAGAGGTTTTTGTAAGTAATCTTTCTGAACCCTTTGATGTAATTTACATTTTTTATTGAATCGTTTGATGCACGGAAACAATAGCTGTAATAGTCACTTGTTTCATCTTCTGCTACAATAGAAACATTTGGATTAGCGCCTTCCCATGTGATATTTAAAACATCGTGCTGCGTTGAAATATTTTTCTCTTCCTGTTCTTTTTCTTCCCAGCTTTTTACTTTTAAATTTCTTTTTTTCAAGCGCTCTTTTTCTTCCTTTAAATCTTTTTTAGCAGGTTGATTTAAGCTATATACCAAACCATTTGAAGTAAAGTATATCATTACAGATTTACCATCATAACCATAGAGCACTTCTTTGCTAATTTTGCTTTTGTCAGCAACAGGAAATTGTCCTTTGTTTTCGATAAACGACCTGGGTGATTCCATTTTTGCAGACCATGAAGTATTACTATTTTGGGCTTTCATGGAGAGACCCACTGAAAAAAGAAAGATTGTCAATACAAAAACATTGATACGACTCATTGCAATAATTTTATTAATATTTATTTTAAGAATTAAGAACTACAGATGCTTTAATGCAACAGTGTAATGCGCCCTATATACTCGTGAGTTGGCCCTTCGACTTCTTTCAGTTTGATTTTATAAACATAGACGCCCATCACTCTGTCACTTTTAGATCCTGTATTGTTCAAGGTTCCATTCCATGGCTCTGCGGAAACCAGATTCCACTTGGTAGTGTGGAAAACAACATTTCCCCAACGGTTGAAAATGTACTCATCATAATGGTCCGGATCAACACTTAAACCTGTTGGTGCAAATACGTCGTTTAATCCATCACCATTTGGTGAAAATGTATTTGGAACATAGAAGGTAAATATCTCTTTCACTTTAACAGTATCTATTGTCGTGTCGGTGCAACCATTATTGTCTGTGACAACAAGTGTCACCACATAAAGACCAATACTCAGGTACTGATGCGATGTTGAATTTCCGGTCGAATTAGGAGAACCATCACCAAAGTTCCATACCCATTGTGTGATGTTCCCTGTGGAATTATCACCGAAGGAAACAGGACCATCCATATCCGTCAAAATCTTGGGATGTACTGAGAATCCCGCAACAGGTCCGGGAATGTTAATAACTGAAACCATAGTCGTCGTAGTGCAAACTCCGTCATTTACTGAAACAGTATAATTCCCGACAGAAAGATTTGTTGCCGTTGGTGTCGTTTGTCCATTACTCCAGACATAGGTATATGTCCCGGTTCCACCAGTCGCGATCACAGTTGCGGTACCATTTTGCTGACCGCAGATTTCATTGGTGGTCGAAGTCTGAAGAACAGGTCCGGTTGTTTGTCCGATAACAGCAGTTGTTGTTGTGGTGCATCCGCTATTATCAGTTACAGAGACACTATAGGTTCCAAAAGGTACATTCTGCAGATTTTGTCCATTCTGTGGCGGATTGGAATTCCAGTTAAAAGTGTAAGGAGAAGTTCCGCCTGTCACAGTTAAACTGGCTGTACCATTTGATTGCCCACAGGTAGCATTAGTTGTACCCGAAACTGACGCTGTAGGTGAGACAGTGGATGAAATTGGTACCGTTGTTAAAGCTGTACAACCATTCACATCCGAAACAGTAACTGTATATGACCCTGCAGGAAGATTTACAGCCGTTGGTGTTGTCTGAGCCGGGAAAGTGCTCCATGAATATGAATAGGGTGATGTTCCGCCAGAGATCATTAATGCAATTGAGCCATTCGACAGTCCGCAGGTTGAGTTTACAACATTGCTGACAGTTATTGTAGGAGGAGGAGCATTGGTTATAGTTGCTGTTTGAACGGATGGGCATATACCGACAGCATCAGTAACTGTGACAGTATATGTACCGGCAGTAAGGTTTTGAATAGTTGCAGTTGTCTGGGCAGGTGTTGTACTCCAAACATACGTGTATGGCTGAGTTCCTCCCGTTACGGTCACTGTGGCGCTACCATTGACATAACCACAGGTTTCATTCACAACAGTTACAGTGCCCAGTGGTCCTGAGGAACCGGCTACAGTAGCTGTGGCAGTAGCAGTGCAGGTGCCATCGTTAACAGTGACTGTATAAGTACCACCGGGAAGATTGTTAGCTACTGCAGCAGTTTGAGGAGGAAATGAGCTCCATGAATAAGTATATGTTCCGGAGCCACCGGTTGCAGTGACAGTAGCACTCCCGTTGTTTTGGCCACAAGTAGTATTGACAGTATTTGAAATGGAAGCAAGCAATGAAGCTGCCGGTTGGGTAATTGTAATTGTAATTGTTCCCGGACACCCGCTGTTATCCGATACATTCATGGTATAAGTTCCGGCACCAAGACCTGTGAAGCTTTGTGCTCCGGTTACACCTGAATATGTGGCAACAGTGCCGCCTGAACCATCAAGGAGTGTATAAGTATAGGGAGAAGCACCCCCAGTTGTTGTTATGGAAATGCTTCCTGTTAAGTCTCCAAAGCAAAGAACATTCACAACAGTTGGAGTGATTGTTAATGTCGGGCATGGAGCACAAAGAGGCAGATTGTTGTAATTAAAAATATTCAGTGAATTGGAATAAGAATCAAATACTGCCAAAGTATCATATCCTGCAGGCGGAGTAATTGTTGCACTTGAAGTGGTCAAAAAAGTAACCCAGGTGGCAGGAGTAGTACAATCTGTAACGGGTGTCAGGCCATTCATGCACTCTCCAAAAAGTGCCTGCCATGTATAACCGCAGGCAGTACATTGTGCCTGTGTTGTAATAGGAGTTGTTGTTGCATCAACATATTCCAACCAAATATAAGGGGCTGTTCCGTTCGAAATTGTAATGTCGCCGTTTGTTTGAAGGCAGGCAGATAATTGAGCACAAGCATTAACAGTGATGGTAGTGGAATCACTTCCACAAGACAAGGTGTAAATAATCGTATGAACTCCCGGACCGGCTGCTGCAGGGTCGAACACACCTGAAACCGGATCAACACCGGCACCACTCCAGGTTCCTCCGGGTGTAGCGGCTGATAAAGTAATAGGAGGGTCAGTATTGCATAACGGGCCAGCAGGACAAATGTTGGCGTCGCAACATAATAACGTTAAAGGATTGCATGCAGACATGTTGATGGACTGAACATAGCCTGTTCTGGTTGGGGTTGCATTGGTACCGGTAGCTCCGCAAATTATTACATTTCCTCCGGTACTTACAGCAACATCATAAACATGATAGCTGGTCGTCACAGAAGTAATAGCATTCAAATTGGCATCAAATTCATAAACACCATTTCCGGAACCTACATAGACATTCCCACAGGTGTCAATATCAAGTCCGGCATTGCCAACCTGATTTTGTCCGAGAGATGAAATTGAAAGACCGCCGGGAATAGCAACGCTTGTAATAACAGCACCTGTCATAAGTGATCGTTGCGCAACTGAAGTGCCGTTTTGTGTATAAACAAAATATCTATTAGCCTTGATGGATTCAATAGCACCATTCCCATTGTTAGGTCTGTAATTTTCCATTTTATAAGAAAAATGGTAACCATGATCAACTTTAAATATTGTTGGAAGATTTGCACAAACATTTAAGCTTTGATCAATACAACCAATAGTGTCCAGGGTAAGAAAATAATACCTGCCGGAACGGCATGATGTGATTGCTCTAACTTCCTGTATGGCTATCGGAATAGCAAACATACTCCCATAACCCACAAGTTGACTATTAATAATGCTGCCATTTGATGTGTTAATGTTAAAAATATATCCGTATAATGCCAGCATGCTTCCCGAAGTTCCTCCAACGACAAGTTTTGTCTGATCGCAGTTGAATGCAATTGCCCAATATTCATCTGTTGATCCTATTCCTGATGCCCATGTCCAGGCAACACTCGAAGTTGTAGTAACCTTTTCAAGACGTGCAATAGAACCGGCTGTTATGTAACTGTTGCCGGCAAGGTCCACAGCAAATGTACCTAACCAGAAATTCGACGTGTCATAAGGCGTGTTGTATGTCCACTGAATGGTACCAGCAGCATTGTACTTAATTTCCTGCATGGGACTTTCACCTCCTATGATATAAACATTTCCTGCACCATCACGCTCACATTCCATCACAGCATGTGATGAAGGCATTGTTGGTGTTTGTGTCCATGGGTCAATGGTGACGGTTTTTGTTTTGTCATAAGCATCGAGATGGAAAGAAACGGATTTATCTTTTACTACAAAATAAGAATTGATCACTGATGATTTATTATCGGAATAAAATGCTGAAGGAGCATGATCAATAATATTTCCAAAGATCGTTGATATGTGCAGGTCGCCACTGCTTTTGAGTTTCAGATTGCCTGTATAATCCATCTTCACCTGCGAAATATCAGCTCCCGGGTGCAGGATCAGTGAATATTTAATGCCATCAGTTGGGTAGAATTCATAAACGACATCAATGTTTGGGTAGAGATTTTTGTAAGTGATTTTTCTGTAGCCGTTGATATTGTCCACATCTTTTTGAGCGCCGGTGTTGTCGTAATAGCTGTAGCTGAAATAATCTTCGGTTGGGTTTTCAGCAACAATTTCGCAATTGGGGTTTGTGTTTTCCCAGGTAAAGCCTGCAATATTGGTTTCCCATTTTTCAGTCCGTTCTTCAAGTTCTTTTTGATGGTGGGATTTATCAATGTCTTTTAATGAAGTTTTTTGAAAAAGCAGGTTTTCTTTATCATTGTCTTCATCTTTGTCCTTCAAAATTTTCTTACTCAGACAGAATTTCACACCGTTTTTTGTGAAATAGATCATGGTTGACCTGTCGTCATAAGCATACAAAACATCCGCAGTTTTGATCTCATTTGCTATCTGCTTACTGTAAATAAAAGGAAATTGGCCTTTATTTTCAATAAACACTTTTCTTGACTCCTGTTTTATTGTCCATGAATTATTGCTGTTTTGTGCGAAACCTGAACAGGTATTCATCAGCAAAGTGACAGTTGCAAAAAAAATCAAACTCCTAAATTGTTTCATACTATCTTAGGTTATTATTTAATAAAGAAAATATCTACTAAATGCAATAAATTACATATCTATAAACGATTAAAAAAAACCAAACCAAAACTCCGCCGGAATCTCAGTCAAATTGAGCAACAAATATAATAATAATTAGACACATAAGACTGAAAACTTCTTCACTTGGTTGCCTCCATAATGAATTTTTTTTCAAAATCTAAACCGATTTTACTAATAACCAGAATATGAAAGTCACGTTAAGTATTTTTCCCAAATTTCTCCTGTTTCTATTTCATTAATTTTTAATAAATTTGTAAAAAATATTTTCAATCATGCCAAGATTAAAGATCATTTTGCTTACGCTGATATGGTTTCTGGGAATCGCCTCTTCCTGCCATAAAGACAAACCACCTGTGACTACAGTTGTAGATACCGGAAACGTTGTTTTCAAATTTGCCAATTATGTTGATGGCAATCCCCTGCAAACGGATACGATGATCTACACCAATGCAGCAGGAAACCTTTATGAAGTTGCGTCAGTCAAATATTTTATTTCCGATGTTCAGTTTCACAAAGCAGGAGGAAGTATTGTAAACATTGATTCCTGCAGATGGGCATATTATGTTGACAATACAATTCCATCAACACTGACATGGAATATTTGTGACAAACTGCCGGTGGGTACTTATGATTCCATCACATTTCGTTTCGGCATCATCAGTTCAAAAAATATCTCCAACACTTTTGTGAACCCACCTGAATCCAATTTCTACTGGCCCCAACAGCTTGGCGATGGTTATCATTACATGCAGATAAACGGAAAATGGAAAGACAGCATCAACCAGGTTGAAAACCTCAACACGCATATTGGAATTGGCAGGGTGATCAGTGCAACTGACACCACGTTTGTGGATAACAGCTTTCGGGTAAATCTACCCGCATCAGCCTTCACGATCACAAAAGGAGCTACCAAAGAGATTCAGATCATTATGAATATTGACAGCTGGTACAAGACACCCTATGTTTTTGATTTTAATCATTACGGCCAAATGATCATGGAGAACGAAACAGCCATGCATCTGATCTGCAACAATGGTTTTGATGTGTTTACTATTGGATATATCCATTGAGTTCTGTTTAAAACAATTGACAATTGAATTTTTATTTATTATTTTTGCATAAAAATTATGACTGAAATACTTTTAAAATATAACCTACTGGACTCTTACAACAGGAAAGAGGTTCTTGATTTTATTGATTTTTTATTAAACAAAAAAACTGAGAAAATTAAAAAGGATAAGACAAGTTATAAGTCCAAAATTTTAAAGGTTTCTGTTTGGAGCGAATCCGATATTGACCTGATTATTCAAAATCAACAAAAACTCAATCAATGGAAAGCTCAGGGTTGGTAATTGACACCAGCATCTTTATTAATTATCTCAGAGCAAAAGATAAAAAAAGCACTGAGTTGTATCATATCCCTGCAAATAAAAAAACTTACATTTCATCCATTACCCTCTATGAACTTCTCATGGGAGCTACAGACAAGCAGAAAAGAGAGGATGTTAGGTTATTGACAGAAGATATCATCATTCTTCCTTTTGATGATGAAGTTTGCGTTAATGCTGCGGAGATTTATCATGATCTGCGAAAGGCTAATAAAATGATAGAGTTTCGGGATATTTTTATTGCGGCAACTTGTTTGACTTATCATCTGCCTATTATTACAACAAATAAAAATCATTTTGAAAGGGTCAAAGATCTTAAATTTGAATGATGCGAAGCAAATGACACGAAGCAAATGACGTGTAACAAATGACACGCAGTAAATGCCGCGCAGCAAATGCCCCTTTAACTGAACAAATAATCAATATCCTCCTTCGTCAGATTCTTGAGGAAGGATTTTTCATCTGAAATAAGTTCTTTTGCCAGGTCGGTTTTCTTTTCCTGCAGCAACACTATTTTTTCTTCAATCGTATTTTTACAGATCATCTTATAGGCAAAAATGTTTCTCAACTGCCCAATACGGTGGGTGCGGTCAATGGCTTGCTGCTCTACTGCGGGGTTCCACCAGGGATCAACGATGTAAACATAATCGGCTGCTGTGAGGTTTAGCCCCACCCCTCCTGCTTTGAGGCTTATCAGAAACACTTTGCAGTTTTCGTCAGTCTGGAATCTTTCAACACTTTCGCGCCTGTCGTTGCTTTTTCCGTCAAGGTATGCATAGTTTATGCCATGCAGTTCCATGCGCTGCCTGATCAGCGTCAGCATGCCGATGAACTGCGAAAACACAAGCACTTTGTGCTCTCCTGTGTTCTCGGTGATCTCTCTTGTAAGTTCCTCGAGTTTTACCGACTCGTGGCTATAGATATCATCGTTGGCAAGAATCGCGGGCGAATCGCACACCTGCCGCAGCTTCATCAAACCCTGCAAAACATAGATGCCCGATTTTTCAAGTCCTTCCTCGGCTATCCTTTTCATGATGCGGTCGCGGTAGTCATTGCGGTAAGCATCATACACCTTTCGCTGTTCGGTGGCCATTTCGCAATAGAGTATCGTCTCCGTTTTTTCAGGAAGTTCAGGAGCTACCTGCTCTTTGGTACGTCTCAGGAAAAAAGGATAGATGAGTTTTTTCAACTGATCTTTTTTGATCTGCTCCTGGTGTTTTTCAATAGGATTTGCAAACTCATTCTTGAAAAACTCCATGTTGCCAAGCATTCCGGGGTTAAGGAAATTCAGTTGTGCATACAGGTCGTAAATATTGTTCTGTAACGGAGTGCCAGACAAAGCCAGCCTGTTCCTGCTTTTGAGCAATTGCACTGCTTTGGTGGATTTCGAAGCAGGGTTCTTTATTGCCTGCGATTCGTCAAGAATGATGTAGCGGAAAGTAAATTTCACCAACACTTCAAAGTCGGAGCGGACGGTGCCATACGTAGTGATGATGATGTCGAAGTCAGCAAACTTTGATGGGTCAGTGAGCCTGTCGCTGCCATGATGAATGTAATAATTGAGGTCGGGACAGAATTTGCCGATCTCACCTTCCCAATTAAACATGAGTGAATTCGGGCAGATGATGAGGTGCGTGCCCGACATCCGCTCTTCAAAAGGAATACCTGATTCGTCAGCCGAATATTTACTTTTGTTTTTCAGATATTGAAGGAATGTCAGGGTTTGCAGGGTTTTCCCAAGCCCCATATCATCGGCAAGGATACCACCCCAGTTGAATTCATCTAAAAAGTTGAACCATGAAAATCCTGATTTCTGGTAAGGGCGCAAAACAGCATAAACCCTTTCTGGCACTTCAATATCCTCAATCCTGCTGAACTTTTTCAGCATATTCCGCTTATACTCCAGTTCGTGCCGTATCTTGTCGTCGTCAATCTGCTCGTACATTTCATCAATGATCGAGAAATGGAATTTGGGGACTTTCAGTTCCTCCTGTTCCACATTTCCCATCTTGAAAAGCATGGAATATTTTTTGGCCCATTCTTCAGGCAGCATGCCCATGGAGCCATCATCGAGCAACACATAATTGCGGTTATTGATCACCGCTTTGCGCAGGTCTTTGAGCCGCACTTCCTGGTCGCCAAACATGATCTTTATGTTCACATCAAACCAGTCAATGCCCGTTTTGAAGCCAAAGGTGATGATGGCAGAGTGCGGACTGTAGCGGAATTTCTTCATTTCCTTCATTCCGTAAACCTCGGCTTCTTCGTCTTTCGCATGGTTGTAGAAATTGAAGAACCACCCGTCCTTCATGGCATCTTCAAAGCTGATGTAAAAGAAACCCTGCAAGCCCTGCATCGCAAATGAAGGGTGCAATGCGCGGATACTTTCGAAAAAGTCAGTCTCCATGCCGCGCTCACGCTGTATGATGATGATGTCGCCGTCCTGCTCTTCCACCATACGCGTGGCATCGCTGTACTCCACAGGCGGATGTTCATTGTAGCGGAATGCGGGCCGCACCACAAGGTATTGGTCACTTTGTTCGCTCAGGTATATCAGCTTGGTGAACGTGGTTTCTTCAGTTCGCGGAACTATCCTTATCAGCCCGTCGGGAATCTCAACATCGTAATAACGTTGCAGTGGGATGACAAACGAAAGCAGGAAATTAGTAGTGTCTTTTCTATTCACTTTTATTCTGCCCGCCTTGCCCATGTAATGGATGACGGCGGCATCGCGCGAGCGGTTGAGCAGATAGACAGTGGATTCTTCAAGGACAAACATGCCTCCGAAGAAGAGTACATTTGTCATCATTTCCTCATCGCCTTTTTTCACTCCGATCACAAGGTCGGTGGTGTCGTCGTTGGCTTCTACCCTGAAAACAACCCTTAGTTTTTCACTCGAAAACCGTAGTGGCTGCACGTTGTTTGGGCCTACATTGCCTGCGTAAACCTGCTTGTAAGTGTAAAGTTCCTTTTCTAATAAAGGAATTATCTTCAGCATACGTGAATGAATATGCCGGTGCATCAGGTCAAGTTCCTCCGCAGTGAAAGGGATGTATGCAAGCGATTCGCTCTTGAACCTCCTGTTTAAATAATATTCTTTTTGCGAAATTTTTATCAGTTGCTCAGGTGATATTTCCTGCATCAGGTAAAGTATCTGCCGTGTGTCTTCTTCAATATGCACATCTATCGGCGGGTCGGAAGGCGGAAAAGCTTTGAAGCTGTTCGAAGCTGCTGTCAGGTCCTTGTTCAGCTTGGCATAGAAGGGCGTCAGCGTGAAATGAGGAAAATAAGTCGGCGCGAAATTGATGGCAAAGCAAATGCCATGGCCTTCTTTGAACTTGATCTCAGGGAACGATGTCTCGGCAGTTTCAAGGGATTTCTGCTCCAGTTGCAATTGTTTGATCACCTCATCCCACTTCTGAAATTTCGCGATCTTTTGCAGTGTAATATCTTTTAGCTTTATCTCCGGTTGCCCGTTCACAGGGCTTTGGGCAAACTGAAATTTATCGTCAATTGCATCCCTCAGCGAATAGCCATACTCGCCCAGCAACTGGTTTTTCAGGTCGGTGAAATCCTTAAAATTCTCAAAATAAAATTTCCCTTTCAGAAGATACAGTGCATAAAACAACGCATAGCGGTGTTCGCAAACGGCGGGCGCAACCTTTGGGCAGTTGCAATAAGTGTGGAAAGTGGAGTCGCCGGTTTTTTTGATCACCGTGTGAAACAGAGTCTGTCCGTTGATCACATCGCCTTCCACCTCCATGTTTTCCTCGCGCTGTATGTTCACTTTTTTATAGCTGGCGATATTAACAGCCGTATTAATATCCTGGCGGTTGCAAACGGTGTTTAGTATTTCGAGGTTGATGGCGGGCATATTCACCACCACCTCTGTTATTGGCATTGGCCTGCCTGGGCGCCGCACAGAAAGCAGCTCTTCGGGCACCACCAACTGGCTGTCGGGAAGTCGCTCGGCAATGTAAAGCAACCCTCCCACCAGGTGTTTGCAGAACGGACCTTCGGTGCAACTGCATTGCATAGCCATCAGTCCGGGGGTATAGTAGTCCCTTATTTCAACGTCGAAATAGGTATTGTATTGATTCTCGTTCCTGGCTTTGAAGTTGATGCTTTTCCTGCCGATATTGCGTTCGTGAAGGGTAATATAACTTATTGACAACAGGCGGCGACCCTGGGCAATAAGAGCAGGGTCGGTTTTGGCGTTGATAAAACCATGGATAATATTATAGAGGCTCTTGATGAGCTCCGGCACCACAGGTAAAGGCATGACGAAGATGATTTTTTACAAAATTAAAAAGAATAATGAGGCGAAGAGGAAAAAGTTATGAACTTTTTTTATTTAGTGGAATTTTGGGGAGGGGGAGGTTAATTTCGGATTTCGGGTTTCGGGATACAAATCCCAAAACCCAAATTCCAAATTCAAAATTCCAAAACTCAAATTCCAAATTTCAAATTTGAGTCCACTCTGATAAGTCTTTTTCTTGCCGCGAAGGCTCAAAGGCTCAAAGTTACGCAAAAAATTATATTTGCTTTTCAAAGCTTGAATCTGCTCCGAAAAGTCAAAAAACTAAAAAGATGCCACAGATTATTCACAAATTGTTTCATTTTAAAAGTGTTCATGAGCTTCGCAATGTTCACAGATTTCATAAAAATTACAATACTGATTTTCACAAATTACCCTAATTTTTTATTCTAAAAAATTAGGTGGTTGGTAGCATTTGGGACTTTTCAGAGTGGACTCAAGCTTTGTGTTTCTTTGTGTCTTCATGCCTTAGCGGCAATTTTGTATTTTTTACTTTTCGGAGCAGTCTCAATCTTTGAATTTGAATTTGCGACTTGGAATTTTTTTCTTGGAATTTGGAATTTGGGTCTTTTCCCCCGGTCATAACCTGTTTGTAACTTTCTGAATTTCTTGAAGTTTTTATAAAAATCCACCCGTTAATAGAACCACCTTTGTATTAATAAATAAACTATAACTTCTTAAATTTTTATTAAACAAAAAACAAAATCATGAGAAAATTATTTTTATTGACGTTGATGGGGTCTGCCGAGGCCTTAGGAATTGTACGGGCGCCGCGTGCCGCGTACAAAAAACAAACCCAAGTCTCAGAAAAATGCGACTATTTTGATGGGGTGACTGCTGCAATGCTTTTGAATACTTTATTCTCAGGCATAACAGCTAAAATTACCGCTGCACGGACCACAATTTTGGCCTGTAGAGCAGCTATTATTGCAGTAGGTGCAAACACAGGAACAGTTAAACAAAGAAACCTGGCTGATTACCTCATGCAAAATGAAATGAATACACTGCTTGCCGAAATTCAGGTTATTGGCAATGCAGATATTCCACACGCAATCATCATTTATGAAAGTATTGATGTAATCTACAGAACCCGCTCTAAACACGAAAGAGATGAACTTGAAGTATATCATGGCGATAATTCAGGATCGTTGGATATGCAAATCAGAACTCCGGAAGGAAATTTCTCAGTTGTATTTTTTATTACACAAGATCCGACTGATGAAAATAATTGGAGAATGGCCGATTTTAATCACAATTCATCAGGCTTTGTTGAAGGGTTGAGGCCAGGTGAATATTATCATATCAGGGCTAAATACAAATCAACAATCACTGGAAAAAGTGATTGGACTGAAGTTATTAAAATTATGTGTCTCTGATTTAAAAAAAGTTTTTCTTCCACACAAAAAGCTGCTATTCCTGAAATAGCAGCTTTTTTTATTCCCCCTAATTGACTATCTCCTTTAATCAAGTTCGTGTTTTATTATAAACATTTTAAAATTCCGCATTCCAAAAATCCTGAAGGATATTCAGTTCTTTCCTGCAACGTAGTTGCAAAATCTTTGTAACAAACGGTTGCAGGAAGAAGCCAAAACAGCGTAGCTGTGACATCTTTCATGTTTTAATCTCTTTTTGGTTTTTATATCGCAGCTACGCTGCTTCATTGCCATCTTTACTTTTTATTACAAAGATATAGCTCCTATGGAGCATTTTTTATCTTCACTTCCCAACATTTCAAAGTTTCTAAAAATTCTCACGGTAATGATCTTCTTTGTTCCTGT
>CAISZK010000346.1 GCA_903889915.1 uncultured Bacteroidota bacterium | reverse complement strand
TTATCCCACGCGGTAAATAGTTTTCCGTGTTTTTTCGTGTTTTAGAGTTTTTGTGGTAAAAATAGACTTATCGGAGTGGACTCAAAGTTTGAAAGCAAAAAATAAAATGCCGGATGCTTCGCGAAAGTTCAATAAAAGTAATAAGACAAATTTGAGTAAACAACTCCAGTACTAAATAGTGCTTGCACGAAAACTACAAGTCCCAAATTCCAAGCTCCAAATTCCAAGGGCGAAACTTCATCGGATTAGCCCTTTTTAAACTTAATACTTGGGATTTGTGAAAGAGCTTTGGATTTGGAATTTGGGTTTTGGGTCTTGGAATTTCTTTTTACCATAGTTCCCATGCAGACACTAAATAGTAAACGGCGTGCCTCTCTCTTAATATTCATCTTTATTTCCCCTTCAAATATCCCTTCAATAAATCCTCAACAATTTTCATCTCCCTCCCCCACCCCAATAAAATTCATTTATTATGCAGGATAATTTGAAATTATTAATCTAAATTTCCTACATTTGCCGAAATCTGAAAAAACAGGTTGACAGGTTGAAAATCCGGGGATGATAAATGCTATAGCAGTTGGCAGCGGCAGTTGGCAGCAGCAGTAGCAGACAGCAGTAAATTTAAACCCCGTAGGATGCAATCCAACGGGGTAAACTTTGAACCTTTAACTGAACAACAAACAACAAACGAAAAACACATGTCGTCGGCAAATGATAAATTCATAGGAGAAGGGCTAACTTATGATGATGTTCTTCTGATACCAGCATATTCGGAGTTATTGCCACGCGAAGTGGAAATTTCTTCACTTTTCACAAGAAACATAAAGCTTAATGTGCCCGTGGTTTCATCAGCCATGGATACTGTCACCGAATCGGTGATGGCCATTGCCATTGCGCAGGAAGGCGGCATAGGAGTGCTTCACAAAAACATGAGCATTGCCGAACAGGCCAATGAAGTGAGGAAGGTAAAAAGAGCCGAAAACGGGATGATCCTCGAACCTATCACACTCCACAAAGATGCGAAAGTGATTGATGCTTTGAACCTGATGGCCGAAAATAAAATCGGCGGCATACCCGTAGTGAACAACGAAAATGTGCTTGTGGGCATTGTCACCAATAGAGACCTGCGCTTCGAAAAGTCAATGGACAGGCCGGTTGCAGAGGTGATGACCAAAGACAACCTGATCACCACGACAGAATTCACAGATTTTGAAAAAGCAGCTTTCATACTGCAGCAATATAAAATTGAAAAACTCCCCGTGGTTGACAGCAACTACAAGCTGATTGGATTGATCACCTATAAAGATATCATCAAGATCAAAGCCCGTCCCAATGCCTGCAAAGACAGCCGCGGAAGGCTTAGGGTTGCCGGCGCTGTTGGCATTACAAATGATACGGTGGAAAGAGCTTCGGCCCTTGTAAAAAACGGCGTTGATGCCATCGTTATTGACACTGCTCACGGACATACTGTGGGGGTTATCAACATGTGCAAACTGATCAAAAAACATTTTCCCGAAATTGATTTGATAGCAGGCAATATAGCAACAGCCGAGGCTGCAAGGGATCTTTTGAAAGCCGGCGTTGACGGTATCAAGGTGGGTATTGGCCCCGGCTCCATCTGCACAACAAGGGTGGTTGCAGGAGTTGGCGTTCCTCAACTGCATGCTGTGTATGAAGTGGCGACAGCTTTGAAAGGCTCAGGAGTACCACTGATAGCTGACGGAGGTATCCGCTTCACGGGTGATATTGTGAAAGCTTTGGCAGGTGGTGCACATTCAGTGATGATCGGCAGTCTGTTTGCAGGCGTGGATGAGTCGCCGGGCGAAACCATTATTTTTGAAGGAAGAAAATTTAAAACATACAGGGGTATGGGCTCTATTGATGCCATGCAAAAAGGCTCGAAAGACCGGTATTTCCAGGACAATGAAGACGACTATAAAAAACTCGTACCTGAAGGTATTGTTGGACGTGTGGCTTATAAAGGGTCATTGTCCGAAGTGGTCCACCAGATGATCGGTGGATTGCGTGCAGGTATGGGCTATTGCGGAGCTAAGAATATTGAGATGCTGCAACAGGCTAAATTTATCCGCATCACAACAGCAGGAGTCAAGGAAAGCCATCCTCATGATGTGACGATCACAAGAGAGGCGCCGAATTATTCGAGTAAAGGATAAATTGAAACAGTGGCAGTGGCAGTAGCAGTGGCAGTGGCAGTGGCAGTCAGTAACAACAAACCACAAACTACAAACAACTAACGCTTTTTTGTTATCTTAAATTTTGTTAAACCAGAAAAGAAATATTTAATTAAATTACATTTGCGACAGAAAAAAAACCTTTAAATTATGAAAACGAATTTGATCAAATTGAGTCTTGTATTATTCTTTACGGCCATGACTGCCGGTATTTTCGCACAAACCGACCCGATTTTACTTGAAGTTGGAAGCGATAAAGTTACAAAATCTGAATTCCTGAATGTCTATAACAAGAACAACCTGAAAAAGGATGTGATTGATAAAAAATCTATGCAGGATTATCTGGACCTCTACATCAATTTCAAACTAAAAGTGAAAGAAGCTGAAGCTTTGGGAATGGACACCGTTTCTTCGTTCATCACTGAACTTGCAGGCTACAGGAAACAGCTTGCACAGCCTTACCTGATAGACAAGGATGTTAATGAAAAACTTTTGCAGGAAGCTTACGACAGGATGCAATGGGACATCAGGGCAAGTCATATTTTAATTAAAGTTACATCGTCAGCATCACCGGCTGATACACTGAAAGCCTACAATACAATTATGGCTTTGCGCGACAGGATAGTGAACAAAGGTGAAGATTTTGGGAAAGTTGCTTTTGAGAAATCCGAAGACCTTTCGGCAAGAGATCAGGCTGCACAGGGAAACCATCCGGCAGCAAAAGGAAACAAAGGCGATCTGGGCTATTTCACCGCGCTTGACCTCATCTATCCGTTTGAAACAGCTGCTTACAACACCAAGGTTGGCGAAGTTTCGATGCCTGTAAGAACCGAATATGGTTATCACCTGGTAAAGGTAACTGATAAAAGATCGGCAATGGGAAAAGTGCTCGCAGCACATATCCTCGTAGTTATTCCTGCCAACTCCACTGCCGCCGATTCAGCAAAATACAAAGCAAAAGCATTAGAAATTTCAGGCAAGATCAAAGCCGGAAGTGTTTTTGAAGACATGGCAAAAGAATATTCAGATGATAAAAATTCTGCAGCAAAAGGAGGCGTTATCCAATGGTTTGGTGTGAACAGAATGGTTCCTGAATTTATTGTTGCCATTTCCAAACTGAAAAAGAACGATATTTCTGATCCTGTTCTCACCATGTACGGATGGCATATTATCAAGCTGCTCGACAGAAAACCGATAAATGCTTTTGACAGCGTAAAAGCTGAACTGAAAGCAAAAATTGCCAAAGATTCCCGCTCCAACAGGTCGAAGGAAGCAATGGTTGCCAAGATCAAAAAGGAATACAATTTTAATGAAACCGCAAATGCCCTGACTGATTTTTATAAGGATATTGATACTGTGAAAACATCTTCCAGTGATAAAACGCCTGTTCATGGAAAATTTGTTACACCAATTGTAACCAATGATAAATCCAATGGAACCAATAAAGTTCAAAATTCAAAATCAACAGAAAAATCCATGAATAAATTGCCGGATGCAGCTATTGAAAGCACTCCAGACAGCTTGTTCTATGGAAAACTTACCGATGCAAGGATCAATGCACTCACCAAAACAATGTTCACACTGGGCGGAAAAGTTTACACTGAAAAAGATTTTGTATATTATCTGAAACCAAAGGTAACATCAAAACACAAAGAAAGCATTGCATCACTAAATAAATCTTACAAACTGTTTGTTGATGAAAGTGCCATAAACTATGAAGATTCTAAACTTGAAAGC
>CAISZK010000345.1 GCA_903889915.1 uncultured Bacteroidota bacterium | reverse complement strand
ATTGAAAAAGATTTTCCCGGCAAGGAAACAACGAAATTGATGAAGATGCCGAAACAACTGCGGAAATCAGTACGAGTGCTGAATTCCTTTGAATTCATCCTGTAATCCGGGCCCGGATCAATATTCAACATGAACCCATTTTTTGTTCTTCCCATTCCTTGACAACGAAAGGAGAAGTTCCACTAAAAACTTAAAACTTTTTTCACTTAAAACTTTTTTCACTTAAAACTTAAAACTTTTTCCACTTAAAACTTTTTCCACTTTGTTAACTTCCTCCGACATTCTCCTGATCACCGGCGGCACAGGCTCTTTCGGCAACGTAACCCTCGAACGTTTTCTCCATACCGGTTTCTTCAAAGAGATCAGGATCTTCAGCCGCGATGAAAAGAAGCAGGACGACATGCGCCAGCACTACCAAACCGATAAGATCAGGTATTACATCGGTGACGTGCGCGACAAACGAAGCCTTGACAATGCCATGCGCGGCGTGGATTACGTGTTTCATGCCGCGGCGCTGAAACAGGTTCCTTCGTGTGAATTTTTCCCGATGGAAGCCGTGAGGACCAACGTGATGGGGTGTGAAAACGTGCTTGACAGCGCCCTTGAAAACGGGGTGAAAAAAGTGGTGGTACTGAGTACCGACAAAGCCGTTTACCCGATCAACGCCATGGGAATCTCCAAGGCAATGAGCGAAAAAGTGATGGTTGCCAAATCGAGGAAACTTAATAGCATGAGTACTACTGGTGATAATAATATTTCCAAAACCTCATTACTTAAAACTTAATCACTTAAAACTTTAAACTTTTCACCTGGAGTCACTTATTATTTAAAAAGAAAACATCAACAAGTTCGCTAATGAATCTTCCTGATTTTCAAACCCTCAAAAAGAATCTTAAAAAAGATTTCTCTTCTTTTTCTAAGGTGAAATTGGCCGTTCTGGCCGATTCTGCTACCCAGATGTACGTTCAGGCCATCAAAGGATACGGCTATGAATTGAACCTTGATTTTGATATTTTCGAAGCAGAGTATGACCAGATTGAACGACAGATTCTAGACCCCACCTCTGACCTTTATAACTTCAACCCGGAATTTGTCATTATTTTTTACTGCACGAACAAGTTATTAAAGAAATTTGGGAGACTCAGTTTAGAAGAAAAAGTGGAATTTGCGCAACATCATATTGAAAATTGTCAGAATTTATATCAAAATTTGTCTTTAAACCTAAAATGCAAAGTCATCTGTTTCAATTTTAATGAAATCGATGAAAGTGTTTTTGGAAATTTCAGCAACAAAACACCTTATTCCTTCAATTATCAACTCCGAAAAATCAATTACGACTTGATGAATCTGAGCCAGAACCTTAAAAATCTGTTCATCCTTGATCTTAATATCCTGCAAGGGAGAAAAGGATACGAGGCAATCACAGAAAACAAAATATACATCAACACCGACCTCCTTTTCAGCATTGACTTTCTTCCGCTGGTTGCAAAAAGCACAACAGATATCATCTTATCCATCCAGGGCAAAATAAAAAAGTGCCTGATTCTCGATCTCGACAATACATTATGGGGTGGAATAATCGGTGACGACGGCATTGAAAACATTCAAATAGGCGAGCTGGGGATCGGGAAAGCATTTTCAGAATTGCAATTATGGGCAAAGCAGTTAAAACAACGCGGCGTTATTCTGGCTATCTGCAGTAAAAATGATGAAACTGTTGCAAAAGAACCCTTTGAAAAGCATCCTGAAATGGTACTGAGACTGGAGGACATCTCCGTATTTGTAGCCAACTGGAACAATAAGGCAAACAATATCAAACACATCCAGCAGATACTTAACATAGGCTTTGATTCAATGGTCTTTTTGGATGACAATCCATTTGAGCGAAACATGGTTCGAACCCATGTTAAAGACATCATGGTACCCGAGTTGCCGGAAGACCCCGCCGACTATCTGAATTATCTCCGCACGATGAATCTCTTCGAAACGGCCTCCTTTACCCATGAAGATGAACAGCGAACCAAACAATACCAGGAGGAAGCCAAAAGAGCGATTTTACAACAACAATTTACCAATGAAACTGATTTTTTAAAAAGTTTGAATATGGTTTCCCTGGTAGAACCTTTCAATGCATTCAATACGCCAAGAGTGGCTCAACTTACTCAAAGGTCAAATCAGTTCAATTTACGGACAATACGGTACACCGAAGAAGATATTCAAAGAATAGCGCTCGATCCTGACAAGGCAACATTTTCGTT
Source organism: uncultured Bacteroidota bacterium (assembly GCA_903889915.1). GTDB lineage: Bacteria > Bacteroidota > Bacteroidia > Bacteroidales > CG2-30-32-10 > CAISZK01. The sequence continues at coordinate 3,820 of CAISZK010000345.1, read as the reverse complement.
TTCCTTAAAGGATAAATACGGAGATTATGGCCTCATCAGCCTGGTAATAATGAATAAAATGGCTGATAACTCCTTTTTCATTGATACCTGGATTATGAGCTGCAGGGTTCTCAAACGTAATATGGAGAATTTTGTACTAAATACTCTGGTTAATTTTGCAATAGAAACGGGGGCAAAAACAATCATTGGTGAATTTATTCCCACACCAAAGAACAGTATGGTTCAGGAACATTACAAAAATCTGGGATTCTCAAGTGCCGATAATCATTGGCAGTTGTTATTGAACAATTACAATCAAAAAAAATGTCATATTCAAATTGAAAATAACAATGGAAAGTTCTGAAATCTTAAAACAGGTGAATAAGATTTTTATTGATGTGCTCGATAACGAAACTATTGTACTGTCTAATGAGACTACAGCCAATGATGTGGAAGACTGGGATTCTTTAACTCATATTCAATTGGTTGTAGCTATTGAGAAGCATTTCCAGATGCATTTTACGTCATCTGAAATTCGCAACTGGAAAAATATTGGAGAAATGTGTGTTACTATCAGTAAAAGGTTGTAGTATGTTTCTAAAAGGGACAAAATTTCAGCAAGCTTACGTTGTGGATGAATCTGTTTATTCAGGTTTTATTTCACTTTTCCGGGATGAAAACCCATTGCATACGAATGAAATGTTTGCCCGGGCAAAAGGTTTTAAATCAAGAGTGATGCATGGAAACATCCTGAACGGGTTTATTTCGCATTTTGTAGGAGAATGCCTGCCCTTAAAAAATGTAATTATCCATTCCCAGGGAATCAGTTATTCCAGACCTGTTTATTTAAATGACACGCTTGAGTTGTATGTTGAAGTGGAAGACTTCTTTGAATCAGTTCAAACCATTGAATTCAAATTTTTCTTTGAGAATCAGAATAGAATTAAAATTGCCAAAGGGAAACTGTCAATCGGCCTGATATGAATATCTTAATTACAGGTGGAGCCTCCGGTTTGGGAGAAGCCATTACTCAAAGATTGGCTGCAAATAAAGATGATACGGTCTTTTTTACTTACCATAAATCCTTAGAAAAAGCAAATAAATTAGCAAGTGCCTATCCAAATGTGACTGGAATTCACTGTGACTTTCACGATCAATCCAAGGTGGATAATCTCTTGACATTTATCAATAGTATAAGCCTCGATATATTGATTAACAATGCTTTTACTTCGAATATAACACCAAAGCATTTTCATAAGACTGATATTTCTATTTTTAATGACAATTTCCACGCTAATATAATTCCCACAGTTCTCATAACAAAACAAGTTATTCTAAATTTTAGAAAAAAGAAATTTGGAAAAATCATTAATATTTTGTCATCAGCAATAGTTGGGAATCCCCCTGTTGGTTGGTCGGAATATACTGCTGAAAAAGCCTATTTATCCTCTCTAAGTAAGTCCTGGGCAATTGAAAACAGCGCATACAACATTACCTCAAATTCAATTTCACCCTCTTTCATGCAAACCGGTTTCACGGTAAATACTGATGATCGTGTCATTGAAGGCATAAAAGGAAACCATCCATATAAAGAACTGCTCACAATTAGTGAAGTTTCCGATGCTGTTTTTTTCCTTTCAAAATGCTCACAGCAAATTAACGGAGTTAATTTAATTATGAATGCCGGTGCTCATGTTATTTAATTCCATCAATTATTTCCTCTTCCTTCCTGCAGTTTTTATAATTAATTACTGTCTTCCCGACAGATTTCGTTGGATATTTGTATTAGCGGCAAGCATTGTTTTTTATATGGTTGGTGGCGCGGCCAATATCGTTACACCGGTTATTATAGTACTCACTACGTTCATTTGCGGGAGGTTGATTGAACAAACTTTCAATCCGAATAAAAAGAAAATCTATTTTCTATCCGGGTTATTTATCAATATTGGGTTACTGGTTTTCTTCAAATACATCAATTTTTTTATTGCCTCTGCTTTTGATGGATTTAATTTTATCGATCACCTGTTCAATGGAGAACAATCTGTCATTCATTCTGCCATAGTATTACAACTAATTATTCCCCTGGGCATATCTTATATCACTTTTCAAGCAATAGGATATCTGATCGAAATTAACCGGGGTAATCAAAAATCAGAGAAAAATATCGGTTTGTTTGCCACCTATATCATGTTTTTCCCTAAAATTCTATCGGGGCCCATCGAAAGAGCAGAAAATTTCCTCCCTCAACTTCGCCAAAAACATATATTTGATTATGATCAGGTAGTTGAAGGACTTAAACGAATCTTGTGGGGCCTCTTTAAAAAACTTGTTGTTGCCAATCGGTTGGCATTATATACTGACGCTGTATTTAACAACTCCCAACAACATTCAGGAATAACTTTACTGGTAGCATGCATTTTCTTTACAATCCAATTGTATGCTGATTTTTCGGGTTATACCGACATAGCCATCGGATCAGCCCAGATCCTTGGATATCGTTTGATGGAAAACTTTAACTCGCCATTCATCGCCAAATCTGTCACGGAATTCTGGCGCAGATGGCATATTTCTTTAACAACATGGGTGAATGAATACATATATACTCCGATTGTAATCAATTTTCGCAACTGGAATAAATGGTCAGTGGTATATGCAGGAATGATTACTTTCCTGATCCTTGGTTTCTGGCATGGAGCAAGTTGGAACTATATCATTTTTGGTTTTTTGCAAGGGGTTATACTGTCTGCTGAGTTCCTATCCCGAAAAATTCGCAAAACTTTCAGAAACCAAATTCCGGCTTGGCTAAACACCATTTTAGGAATCTGTTTTACTTTCGGCTATTTCAGTTTTTCTACGGTTTTTTTTAAAGCAAAAACTGCTTCAGAGGCATTCTCAATTATTGAAAAAATCTTCACTTTCAGCGGACCTTTGTATTATGAATCTCCTTCAATGATTATTTACTCTTTATTTAGCATTTCCTTACTCGTACTTGTTGGAATTACGAATGAATTTTATAGCGAGCGTATTCAACTTTTCAACCATAAGAATTGGCTGATAAGGAAAATTTCTTACGCCTTGGTAATGGTCGTCATATTGTTGATCGGCGTATTTGACGGAGGTCAGTTCATTTATTTCCAGTTTTAATAAAAATATGGTTAAAAAAATTGTTCTCAATATAACCATAGTTTCAACTTTTTTCTTTGTTCTGGATTTTGCGATTGGCAGGACTTTGCGACATTTTTACTTCAAAGAAACTTCAGGCCGTCAGTATCGTACCACCTACTCATTTGACTCTACAAACGCCAAGATTTTAGTATTCGGCTCATCACGAGCCAATCATCATTATGTGCCGGAAGTTTTTGAAGATTCACTGAAGATGTCCTTTTACAATACAGGTCGCGATGGCAATGGCGTTTTTTTTCAATTAGCGCTGCTGAAATCTATTTTAAAACGATATATACCTCAAGTAATTATTTTAGACTATTCAGGTGATTTCGGCAAAGGTATTGATGATTATGACAGGCTGTCCTCCTTACTACCCTATTACAGAACCCATAAAGAGATTAGAAATATTATTGAATTAAAAAGCCCCTATGAAAAGATAAAACTAATTTCAGAAATTTATCCATTCAATTCTGAAATTCTTTCTATCGCGATTGGGAATCTCCAAATCAATAAAAACAGGAAACCAGATAACAAAGGATATGTTGCCTTGTATAAAGAATGTTTAACAAAAATTGATTCTGCAAACAATCCTTCCATATATGTGGTAGATTCTATTAAATTACGTGCCTTTAAGGAATTCCTAATTACAGCCAAAGCCTCTGGGGCTAAAATTTTT
>CAISZK010000344.1 GCA_903889915.1 uncultured Bacteroidota bacterium | reverse complement strand
TTTTCGGCTAATAAACACAAAAAGATTTTCAAATCATTGCTCAATCAAAAACTCAGCAAATGCAGAAATAACAAGGATTTCAAAGAACTTATTTTAATAACAACGCAACGCTAGTGAAGTCGTTTAAATAAGTACAGGGAAGAATAAATAGAGGGATCGAAAATGCGAGTACTTGAATCCACTGTTTGTTTTTGATTGTATACTGTTCTTAACTAAAAGGGCATTAAATATGGTTAATGGGTATGCTTGAAAGAAGACTTATTTTGAATTTTAGCCTCAATTATAACTAAAAGATGTTTTTTAGCCTTCTTATAAACCTAAATGCAAAATTTCTGAAGTATGGCAGTTCAAGAACTGAATTTTACCGATTATCCACCGATACAATTTATTAAGACATACAAATGCCTAATCCTTAAAATGAAATGGGTTATGAGAAGGATTTCATTTTTTAGTTTATTGCTTTTGGATTTGCATACTTCTATGGCTCAACAACATAATATTGACTCACTTAATGTAAGATTGTTGAAGTCTAAAATTGATACAAATTATGTGAATTGCCTCAATGAATTATGTTTTGAGTATAAAAGTGCTTATAAATATGAGATTGCAGACTCAATTGCAAAAGTTGCGCTTGACAAATCGCAGAATTTGAAATATCCTCATGGGATTCTGCGTTCAAACTTGAATCTTGCTGAAATTCAATACGAAAGAGCAAATTATTCCAAGTCGATGGAGATTTACACTCAGCTAATTCAGTTGGCGAATAATTTTGGCAATAAAAAATATGTTGCCATCTGTTATCATCGTATGGCAATGATTTACGATGATCAAGGTAAGTCCGAAGAATCTCATAAATGTGATTTACAAGCTCTTGATATAAGAAGGGAAATTGGAGATAAAAAGGGAATAGGAAATTCGCTGGGAAATATTGCCACATATTATATTGGTAAAAGTGACTTCAACACGGCGTTAAAATACCTTTTCGAAGCTTTGGCGATTCATCAGGAGTTGAGTGATCAGCAATCTATGGCTTACACATCCTATGATATCGGAAAAGTTTATTTCAATTTATATAACTATGCCGAAGCATTAAATTTTTATACCCAAAGTAAGAATATGACTTTAGCCATGAATGATTTAAGGGCTTATGCAACTATAGTCAGAAGTATTGCAGAGATAAATGTAAGGATGGGCAAGTTCGAGATTGCATTGATAAATTTTCATGAAGCGCTTGAAGTGGCAAAAAAGATAAATGATGAAATTACTATGGCACAAACATTTTCTGGCATGGGTACCGTTTTTCAGCATCAACATAAATACATAGAGGCAATGGAAAACTTTTCTAAAGCCTCAACTATATTTGAAAAGAAAGACTACAAAGTTGGAATTCTTGTAACAAGCATAAATGTTAGTCAAGCAAATATTAAATTGAAAAATCTAAATAGTGCGAGTGTATACCTCAAAAAAGCCAAAGACCTAAATAGAGGAATTGGATTTAAAGAATATGATAAGGAAATCTATTATTGTCTTTTTGAGATCGATAGTATAAGAAATGATTGGAAAGCTGCATTCCAGAACTATAAAATGTATACTGCTTTTAGTGATAGTTTGATCAGGGAATCCAATTCGAAATCAATTGATAGCATCAGAATGAGTTTTGATTTCACGAAGAAGTCAATAATTGAAAAGAGTAACTACGAAAAAGAGACTGCACTTCTTACCAGTAAAAGCAAAGATGAACGAAATTTACTGGCAACAGTATTTGGAGGGTTAATTTTAACATCAGGATTAGGGTTCTTAAATTTTAGGCACAGAAAGAAAAGGGAAATGGCAGTTTTTAATCAAAATGCGGCAGAGCTGAGTCTGATGTTAAATGAAAGCAATATGAAAGCATTGCGCTCCCAGATGAACCCCCATTTTATTTTCAATTGTGTACATTCTGTTGATCGATTGTTGAATGATTTAAGAATAGAGGAATCAAGATTATTTATTGAGAAATTTTCAACACTTATGCGATCGGTGTTGGAAAATTCAATGAAAAGGGAAGTTCCCCTTGTCGAGGAAATGGAAACCCTAAAGCATTACATGGATTTAGAGAACATGCGGTTCAAGATACCATTTAAATATGAATTTATAATTGATTCTGGTGTTGATATCGAAACAACACTCATCCCCCCATTGATTATGCAACCTTTTGTCGAGAATTCGATCAAACACGGATTTCGTGACTCTGAAATGCTGGGGCAATTGAAAATTGAGATCCATATCGAAAACGAATCTCTGGTTTGTTCAGTAGAGGACAATGGCGTTGGCCGCAGTACGTTCAATATCAAAACCAGTTCAGGGTTTAAAAAGGAATCGCTGGGAATAAAACTCACCAAAGAACGTCTGGATTTGATAAGCAACACGAAAAAAGTACAATCGCATTTTTTGATTAAAGACCTTGTTGATGGGAATGACAAGCCGAACGGAACTCGTGTGGAGATGTATTTACCTTATGAACTCTCTGTATGATCAAGGCAATAGTTGTTGACGATGATATACAACATCTCAATTCGTTGGTTGCATTGCTGAACGAACATTTTAAACACGTTGAAATCTTGACTACCAGTACGAGTGTGCCCGATGCCGTGATGAAAATTGACACGTTGAAGCCACAACTTCTTTTTCTGGATATAGAAATGAGCCCATATTCTGGCTTTGATCTTTTGGCGATGGTCAATGATCGCGATTTTGAGGTAATTTTTACCACCAGTTACAATATTTATGACATTCAGGCAATAAGAGCATCAGCACTTGATTTTATCGAAAAACCGATTAGAATAGATAGCTTAGGGGAAGCCTTGTTGCGTTATAAAGAAAAAACTGGGAAAGCAAGAATGGTTAATCTACTCGCAAATTTCAAATTGAATCAAGAGGAGCAAAAAATTGCTCTGTACGACAAATGCGGATTAAGTTTTTTTGAAGTTAGGAAAATTGTTAGATGCCAATCCGACAATGCTTATACCGAATTTTTTATTTTGGATGAAGACAGAAAAAATGAGACGATCAGGATAGAAATATCAAAAGGGTTGAACTGCTTTGAAGATTTTCTGATAGAGAAAGGATTTTTTTTCAGAATTCATAACAAACATATTATAAATACGAACCACATCAAAAGGTATATTAAAGAAGATGGAGGTTACCTGATTATGGATGATAGTTCGAAAGTAACGATTCCAATTGCTCGAAATCGGAAAGAAGATTTTCATCGTTTTCTACGTTTAAAAGGAATTATCCTTTGATTTTCCCAAAATCAAACCGAAATGTACCATTTTCAAATTTGTGTACCAATAGTCTGATCTTATTGGCTAATATGCACGTGTATTAACCAAGCTACCTCATGGCCTTATTTGCCGCTGTTTCTCCTAAGTCATTCTATTTCGAAATGATTGACAGATTTAATGTGCCAGCAAGGAATTGGAGGAACTAAAATGGAAACCTTCACCCGGAACATGAAATTTGACATAGACGATCATCTTATTGCCTTGCCCGACAAAAACGGGTTGAATTTTTTTGAGTTAAGGAAAATAATACGTTGTCAATCAGATAATTCATATACTGAATTCTTTATTTTAGATGAAAGCAGTAAGAAAAAGGGGTGTATCAAAATAGTAGTTTCAAAAGGATTCGAGCATCTTGAAGAATTTCTGGTGACCAAAGGATTTTTTTTCAGAGTTCACAATCAGCATATTGTAAATATTTACCATATCAATAAGTATATAAAGAGTGATGGTGGTTATTTGATGATGAATGATAATACTGGGGCAATAGTACCAGTTGCCAGGGCTCGGAAAGAGGATTTTCTAAACCATCTCAAATCGAGAGGGATTATCTTTTGATTTCCCAAAATCAAATTCAAATCCCCCAAAATCAAATTGACCTAAGTTTAATTGGTCACACTCCATTAGCTTTAGATAACTAAAGCAATTCCAATTTTAACCTAAAAAAAAATGAAATACCCATGAGACAATTATCACGTAAACCGAAAATGAATATGTGGGTATTCCATGTGGCAATTAAAAAACAAATTTTATACACATGAAAAGCAATTTTAAATTTTCCCAAGTACTTTTCTCGGTACTTCTTTTATCCATTCTTTTTTATTGCAAGAAAGAAACATTAAAGACAGCTCCTGTTGTTTCAATCACGCCTCCTTCAGGCATTACAGCCAATTCTGCCATAGCCGGAGGAAATGTAACCGCTGATGGTGGTGATGCGGTTACCAGCCGGGGAGTTTGCTGGAGCACAGGTCAGAATCCAACGACCGCAGATAGCAGAACATCTGATGGCTCAGGCTTAGGGAGTTTTAGCAGTTCAATCACTGGGTTAAATCCCGGAGTAACTTATACATTAAAAGCATATGCCATCAATTCTGTTGGAACATCCTACAGCAGCGCCACTTCTTTTTCTTCTTTGGGGATTGCACCAACAATCACTACATCTGCTCTTTCAGGTATTACATCCAATTCTGGAGTTAGTGGTGGAAATATTTCCAATGATGGAGGTAGCACTGTTATTGCCAGAGGCGTTTGCTGGAGTACCAATCAGAACCCTAGTATCACGGATAGTAAGACAAATGACGGTACTGGTGCAGGTAGCTTTATCAGCACCATTATAGGATTATCTCCAGGTACTACCTATTATGTCAGGGCTTATGCGACCAATAGTATTACAACATCATACGGAATCCAATCAACCTTAGTTACGCTTACTGCTTTACCAACCTTGACCACCACAGCACCGGCAAATATTACTGCTACAACTTTAACAGGTGGCGGGAATATTTCCAGTGATGGAGGTGCCGCGGTTTCTGTTCGTGGTGTTTGCTGGAGTACCAACCAAAATCCAACAACAGTTGATAGTAAAACAACTGACGGTGCGGGTTCGGGAAGTTTTACCAGTTCCATTACTGGTTTAAATCCTGGATTGACTTACTATTTCAGGGCTTATGCTACCAATTTAAACGGAACCGCGTATGGAACACAGGTAAATATCACTCTGCCAGGTATTCAGCCAATGTTGACTACTTCGGCAGCCACATCGGTAACCTCAGTCTCTGCAGTATGTGGCGGAAATATTTCAACTGATGGAGGAGCAGCAATTACAGTGAGAGGTGTTTGCTGGAGTACATCACAGAACCCAACTATAACCGATAACAAAACAAATAATGGGACCGGTACAGGTAGCTATATCAGCGCTATCACAGGTTTGACACCTGGTATAACCTATTATATCCGCGCATATGCCACTAATAGCATTGGTACTGCATATGGAAGTCAGGTTACCATCACTGCATCATCCGTTTTGCCCTCTTTGACGACTATTACTGTTTCGTCCATAACAGCAATATCGGCAATAGGTGGTGGAAATATTTCTAATGATGGGGGCGCTTCAGTTACTGTTCGTGGCGTCTGCTGGAGTACTTCCCAAAGTCCAACGGTTTCAGACAGTAAAACGTCCGATGGTGGTAGCATTGGGACTTACAACAGCAATATGACAGGATTAAATGGAAATACCACGTATTATGTCAGGGCTTACGCCACAAATAGTCAGGGAACTGCCTATGGGAATGAAGTTAATTTTAAAACCAGTTTAGTCCTTTCACCTGCTAGTTTAACTACCACTGTGCCAACAAGTATAACAAGCAATAGTGCATTGCTTGGAGGTAGTGTTACTTTGGACGGCAATGCAACAGTTACCGAACGAGGTGTTTGTTACAGTACCAGCCAATCTCCAACGACCAGCAATAATAAAGTGGGGGTTGGAACTGGAGTTGGCACTTTCAGTACGACAGTCTCAGGCTTTACCTCAAATACCACTTATTATGTTAGGGCATATGCCATCAACAGTCAGGGAACAGCTTATGGAAATGAAATGAGTTTTAAGACAAACATAGTTATTACTCCCGCTAGCCTGACCACATCAGCTCCGACAAGTATTACTTGTTATAGTATGGTTATGGGTGGAAATGTAACTTCTGATGGGAATGCAACTGTTACCGAACGAGGCGTTTATTATAGTACGTCCCAATCGTCTTTGGGATCAAAACTTGCAATAGGAAACGGGACTGGCGCTTTTAGTTCAACTGTATCCGGACTTTCAGCCGGTACGACTTATTATATTCGAGCGTTTGCTATAAACAATCAGGGTACAGCCTATGGAAACCAGGTAACAACAACAACAGCCTCGTTACCAGTCATTAATACAAACGCAATTTCGACTTTCACTTCAAGCACCGCAACAACGGGTGGAAACGTTATCAACGATAGTGGTGCTCCAATTACCACACGCGGTGTTTGCTGGAGTACAGTACAAAGCCCTACCACGGCGGATAATATAACAACCAATGGTTTTGGAGTGGGAGGGTTTACCAGCAGCCTGACAGGATTATCTCCAAATACAACCTATTATATTCGGGCCTTCGCGACTAACAGCAATGGAACAGCATATGGAAATCAGGTAGTATTTACCACTGATCCAAATACAGTTGCGGACATAGACGGGAATTCTTACAATGTGGTGAGAATAGGTACTCAACTTTGGATGGCAGAGAATTTAAAGACAACGACTTACAATAATGGGTCAGTTATCACAATGGTTTCGGGAAATAGTGCCTGGAGTAATTTGTCACAGAATCCTGCATACTGTTGGTACAATAACGATCCTGGGAAGAACAAAGATTTATATGGTGCTTTGTACAATTATTATGCAGTGGAGACAGAAAAATTGTGCCCTGTTGGCTGGAGTGTTGCAAGTTTAGATGATTGGGCCACGCTGAACTCATATTTGGGAATTACAGCAGGAGGTAAACTGAAAGAAACAGGTACTGCGCATTGGATAAGTCCTAATTCAGGTGCAACTAACGAAACTGGGTTTAAGGCATTACCAGGCGGTTTTAGAAGAGGTGTTAATTTCAGTTATGGTGCAACTGATAGTGGATTCTTTTACAATTTGGGTAATAATGCATTTTTCTGGGCGCGAAGCTCTACATCTTATTCATCCTATCCTAGTTCATATTTGGGGATTGCATATGACAGTTCAGGATTATTTAACTATTCTTTAACTACATATGGTCACGTGGGAGATTTTGATTGGGGCTTTTCTGTCCGTTGTGTAAAGAATTAGCGTGATAAAATAATTTTCAGATCCTATGGCGCTTGTTATGAATTGTGGAGTCCAGAAACCACTTTAAAAACGGGGCAGTACCGAAAAGCCTTATGAGTAGGGATTAATTAATAGTATAATTGATGAAAGCTAAAATTAAAATTCAAACGGTATTTGCAGTTGCAGTTTTTGTGTCTGGAATTTTGATTGCATCTTGTACTGGGCCAATTGGACCAAAAGGTGACCTAGGTCCGCAGGGACCCACAGGAGCAAACGGTGCGACCGGTGCCATTGGAGCAACCGGTGCCATTGGAGCCACTGGCGCAACAGGAACTGCTGGTGCGGCTGGAGCCACTGGCGCAACCGGAGCTCAAGGAATACAAGGTATTCAAGGAGTTGCCGGTCAAAATGGGAATGCCAATGTTAAAACCTATATCTATAATATAAGCACATCGAGCTGGGTAAAATCAGACCCAAAATTGTACGCAACCTTAAATGCAAGTTTTGTTACACAAGATATCAATAATAATGGTGTAATACTGGTATTTATGAGCAATAGCAGTGGTGGTTGGTCGGCTTTCCCGTGGATTGAGTTCACTAACTCTAATACCTATTTCTCAAGGTACACTTTTGCTTATTCAGTCGGGTCAATTACAATTTGGAAGGAAGATTCAGATTTGACACAATCACTAATCCCGTCATCGACAATGACATTGAAAATTGTTTCCATTCAGGGTTTTGCTGGTCAAATCTACAATATGCCAAAATTATTAAATGCTAATAATTACAATGATATTAAAGAGTATTATAATTTATCAGAGTAGAATTTATCTTATCTATAAGCAACTAGTGGAGTCCAGAAACCACGCAAAACGGGGCGTTACCGAAAAGCCTAAAGAGTAGGGAAACAACTAAAATAATTGACATGAAATTTATGAAATTCGCACTTTTTACTATGTTTTTTTTCTTTGATTTTTGTGTCTTCGGGCAGCAAAGTGATGTTCTTACCAACGAGGTAGTTATTGGAATGCATGCTAAAGGTCTACCGGCTTCAATTATTACTTCGCGCTTGAAGACCGCAAAAAATTCCTTTGACATAAGTACTGATGCATTGATAAAACTTACTGAGAACAAAATCCCTGAAGATTTAATAAATGCAATAATTGATGCGGCAGGGGATCCCGCAAGACATATCATGGTTATTGATGTTAATAATCCAAATGATATGCATGAATCAGGTATTTATTACACTAAGAAAGCAGGAGGTAAAATTGAAATGATTGCTTTGGATCCTACAGTTTATAGTCAAAGTAAAAGTGGCGGTGCATTTGCATCCGCTTTAACTGGTGGTGTTGCTAAAGTGAAAACCAGTGTAACCTTAGATGGAATGAATTCGAGGAGGCAAATTGAAGAAGGTAAACCTGAATTTTATTTTTATTTTGATTTGACGAAAAATTCTTTGAACAAAGCAGGGAATTGGTGGTTTGCAGCAGCAACCAGTCCGAATGAATTTATTTTGGTTGATTTTACAGTTCATAAGAAAAATCGCGAGGTGGAAAATGGTTCAGCGAGTATATTGGGGGCGTCAAGTGGAGTAGCTGATAAGAACAAAATTGCATTTAAATTTGATAAAGTTGCACCTGGAATTTATAGAGTGTTTTTTGATAAACCATTATCAGGAGAGTTTTGCTTTATGTATGCCGGGAGCATCCCTTCAGGATTTGATGCCATCAATAAAGTCTATGATTTTGGAGTAAAATAGTATATTGTAGTATATAGTGAAGTATTGGATGTAGCTTTCTAATGCAGGAAGTTTGATTTTTTAAGACAATACAAGCCAATTCAATTGTTATGAACTTATTAATGAGGATGTTGGAATGAAGGTGTTTTGCACTTTAGATAATTCAAATTTCAGTTATTATATCTCTGTTCCATTCTATTTGACACTTATCAGTACTGTTACCAATTGTTCCAAAACTGTCATTGCTGATTGCACATAACTGAAGAGGTGAACAAGGGGCACCTCTTCAGTATAATTGAAATTGTATAATTTGTTAGAAGCTAAAGAAACTATAGAAATAGGGCATGTTAATAATAAGTAACCAATGATATATGGTTTAGCTATCTTGTTCACGAATCATCGATTTATAGAGATGTGTAAAACTTCCATACTCCGAATTTGCAGCGGACTTAAGTTTTTTTTAGCAGTTATAATTTATATATCGAGTACTTTTATTTCATCTGCGCAGACTTGCATTACCCCGTCCAAACCTACGGGATTGACTGCAACAGCAATCTCCTCCTCACAGATCAACCTTAGTTGGAATGCTGTTTCAGGAGCTATTGGTTATGATGTTTCATACTGCGATGGCACCTATATTGGATTTACCTCC
>CAISZK010000343.1 GCA_903889915.1 uncultured Bacteroidota bacterium | reverse complement strand
GAGGTAGGAGCGACAACCTTGAGGTAGGAGCGACAACCTTGAGGTAGGAGCGACAACCTTGAGGTAGGAGCGACAACCTTGAGGTAGGAGCGAAAACCTTGAGATAGGAGCGAAAACCTTGAGGTAGGAGCGACAACCTTGAGGTAGGAGCGAAAACCTTTATTTTAATTTTAAATGAAAAACGGCAACGCAAACCAATGTGAGCGTTGCCGTTCTGACAGATTTTAAAATTGATTAAATTTTATTTTACGACATTGTTAAACTTAATATACTGCTCCATTCTGAAACAGTACCATCAGTTAAAGTTATACGGTATCTAAAAAAGTACTCCTTACCTTTTATCAATCCTGTAACGATAGTTGTACCATTGGGAGTAGGAGGAATTGCAAAAAGCATACTGTACCAGGTCTCAGGCTGCGTGGTATCAGTTGTCATCTGCCAGTTAACGGCATAGTGTTTTCTTTTATATTCCTTAATCTTAGCAGTAAGTTCAACAGTTCCTTCACCAACTCGTTTTACTGACCATTCATTGGCTGATTTTTTACCAACTCCCCTCAATGACATTGCTGCCGAATCTGCTATGGCCTTTGCATTGAGTTTTTGACTGTCAACCACGCCCTGGACCACCTCAACCAAACGGGCTGATGTAACAGTGCGGAAGTTGTCAGAAAACAAAGCAAGATTGTCCTTATCCTGTTTTGTGCCAATGGGAATTTTGGCAATTAATTCACTCCAATCATCAATGGCTGTTTGGTAGGCTGTTAATAATGCTGCAATTCCGGTTATGCCGGTGAAATATGAACTTGCAGCCATTCCATCATGAATGCTTTGTGCCAAATCTCTGTCCAGACCTTCTGACTTCTGTGGTCCTCCGCCCGGCCAATTGATATAAACCCTGGGGTGGGTGGACACCGAAGCCATCATAAATAAATGTGTATTCACAAAAATTGTTTTCCAGCCCTGATTCCTTTTGCTTTCAGGGATGGGGTCGGATCTGTGCAAAATAAAATCGGGAGGCGCCACATGAAACACCGTCACCATAAACAACCTGTTTGAATACCTGCTATTCCGCGTCCAAAATCTTTCAATCAGTTGATAATGGTACTGCGATTTGCTACTTCCGTTTTTGTTCTTCGCTCCTTTCGAAGATTTAGCGTTAATACTGATTGGCTTCAACCAGCCAAAGGAAATTTTAACCACGTTCATTACCATTATTACAACGGCAATCATGAACACTTTTAACTTTTTACTCATACTGATTTTTTTTTTACCCCGTTTGATTTTTTTGTTTTCGTTCATTCATCCCGGGTCAGGGGGAATCCCACGGGGTGAATTTTAAATTTATTGATTTTGCCCGGCGGTGCATTTAGCGCCTTGCGGCGGAACGAAATTAATATGAATTGAAAGGTTTCCGACGAACCTCTTTGCTATGTTCCCGCTATGTTCCCCGGGGAACTTTAATGTTCCGCCGGCTTTTGCCCGTCAACAGCGGGTTTTCCTTTTGCATGGGCAAATTTATATTCGAAAAAATCGTCCCAAACTTCTCTACCATTTTCGGTTGGGCAATAAGCGAAGTAAATTTCTTTTATGTTGTTTTTCACTTTTACAATCTCTCCATAGTCCTTCAATTTATGGTGGAGCCATTTACTCCAATTCTCTCTGCCAGGAATAGCACCGGGAGCTACGAGAGTTATCATGCTTTTCAAAAAAACAAAAAGGCCTTTTCTTGGTGTGCATTTTATTCTTCCACATTTGTTCATTAACAAAAGAAGTGTGAGTAATGAAGATAAGAGCGTACAGGGAACTTCGATTTTCAGTCCAAGTTCAGGTTCGCGTATCAACGACACAACATCTTCCTCCGGACCCACTCCATGCAGATCATCTATCATTTCATACACGAAATTTTCAATCCTCATCTTATACCTGTCATCGCTTTCACGAAGGATCCATTCAAGTTTGATGGGTACAAGAGGAGGAGGAATTTCATCAACTTTATTCTTTTTCATGCTGCCTGTTTCCGGGTCAGAACTTAGCTGCGATTGGAAAATACACAATATTGCCGCACGCATTGCAGGCAAGAGGTCGCACCTACCAATGTACCTTGACATAATTTCAAGACATGAAGCAATGTCAACAGAACACTGCCAGCAAGCATCTTCAACAATTGACGAAATGCTTTTGAACACCACATAGGTGCAGGATTTGGAATGTCTGAAGTGCTTCTCGTTTTTAAGATAATTTGCCGAAATTGCAATAAGTTTTTTGAGCAACTTGCGGAACAATGTATTTTTTGCGGGTTGACCACAGCGTGTAATACTGTCGTTGAATTCAAGCACCAAAGCATCCAGGGCCGGATATAGCTCCAGCTTCCGCAGCAAAACAACATAATCATTGGTTTGCCCGACATCACAATATTTTTTCAAAATATCATTAAGCCCCATGCCGTTGAATTGACAACCTAATATTTTTGGTAACGACGAAAAGTGTTGAATATTGTATGAGTGAATAAAATATTTTTGGAAAAATGAGGATGTTGGGCTACTTTGGAAAAGTTTCTTTCACTTTTCCAAAGTTTGTTTTGATAATAAAAAAGATGTTGGATGTTGGATGTTGGATGTTGGATGTTGGATGTTGGATGTTGGATGTTGGATGTTGGATGTTGGATGTTGGATGTTGGATGTTGGATGTTGGATGTTGGATGTTGGATGTTGGATGTTGGATG
>CAISZK010000342.1 GCA_903889915.1 uncultured Bacteroidota bacterium | reverse complement strand
TACGAAGGAAACCTGTTGTACAATGACACAGGATGTGCTTCTGCCAATTCCTATACTTTCCCTGTTTTTACCTATCCTCACAACCCGGAGTGTGCAGTGATCGGCGGATATGTTTATCGTGGGGCTACTACCTCTGCCTATTATGGATATTACTTTTTTGCAGATTATTGTTCTGACAAAATCTGGACATTGCACAATGTTTCGGGAACCTGGGTGGAAGATACAATCGGAATTTTTCCGGGAAATAATTTCAGCACATTCGGGTTGGATAACAAGGGACAATTATACATTGCCGGGCTTGCAAGCGGCAATATTTACCGGGTTCTTTCGAACATCACCGGCATAGCTGAAGTTGATAATTCATCAGAAATTAAAGTGGTACAGAATCCATTTTCAGATAACATTATTGTGGAAACAGGACGAACGGATCAGCCACCGATTCAAATTACCCTGTGTGATATCAAAGGTGTGATCATTTACAACGCCACCACAGAAGAGGAAAATTACGAGTTTGACACCTCTGCATTGCCTGCCGGTACTTACTTATTAAAGGTTACTATCGCCGGAAAGCAGACGACCCGTAAACTGGTAAAAGTAAAGTGAGATCAGGGCGGGAACGATGCAGTCATCAGTTATTTCAAAAAAATAAATTAACCGTTCATTAAAAAGTATAATTTTACTCCTTGAATTTTTATTGGGACATTTGTCAAATTTTCAATAATTAATTAACCAGGGAGTGAGTATTATTAAAAAGCAAGCCATCGGCCATGCCATCATCACCTATGCAGGACTGCTGCTGGGAGTGGTGAATTTATTATGGCTAATGCCAAAAGGAATGTTGCCCGAAGAAGTGGGTTTGCGAAGCATTATTTTAAGCTCGGCATTGCTTATTTCTCCCCTTGCCCGTATTGGATTTACAAAAGTCATCATTAAATTCTACCCGCATTTCAGGAGCGAAGAAAAGAAAGACCATGGTTTTCTTTTCTTTATTCTCATCATTCCTCTGATTGGTTTTCTGTTGATGGTAGCGCTGTTTCTTCTATTCAGAAATCAGATCAATGAAATATTTGTGCATAAGGCGGCACTGCTGAATAAATACATTCTCTACATCATCCCTATTTCATTTTTCCTGATGTACACAGGCATTTTTGCAACCTACAGCCAGGTGAGATATAAAATAATTGTTCCTGCCCTGATACAGAATATCGGCATGAATGTATTCACAGGAATTCTGCTTTTCCTTTTGAACAGGGGTTACATTGATTTTAATGGCTTCATGAAGTTGCTGGTATTATGCTATTTTTTGGCTACACTGCTTAACCTTATCAATATCGGTCGTCTTAAACTTTTGCATTTAAAACCCGACTTTAGTTTTATAACTAAGAAGATAGCAAAAGAAATGCTGGTGTACGGAGTGTTTGTTATAATTGGAGGAGTGGGTGCAATCATTTCAACCAATATTTCATCGCTGATGCTGGGCGCTATGGAAGGTTTGCGAAACACAGCAATATTCTCCATTGCCTATTTTCTTGGAACCGTTATTGACATACCACGCGGATCATTGTCGAGAATTACCAGCCCTGTTATTGCTGAAGCCTGGCATACGGATAAGCTCGCTGTCATAAAAAATATCTACAAAAAAACTGCAATAAACCAGATGATCGTTGGCTCTTTTATTTTCCTTATCATCTGGCTGAACATTGACAATATTTTTCATTTTATCCCGCGTGGTGAAATTTACCAGGGTGGCAAATGGGTTGTCTTTTACATAGGACTTGCAAAAGTTATTGATATGGCAACAGGCGTAAACACGGAGATCCTTATCAATTCTGACAAATATAAATTCAACTTTATTGCTGTTATTACGTTTACCATTTTTGTGGTTTTGATGAACTGGATTCTGATCCCCATTTATAGCTATATTGGCGCAGCCCTTGCACTGATGATAGCATTCACGTATTTCAATTTCGTAAAATTTATTTACCTGCTGATCAAATTCAAACTTCAGCCCTTTTCATGGAATTTTTTAAAAGTGCTGATCATCGCCATCGTTGTGTATATTGTTGTATCGTTTATTCCTGAACTGACAAATCCTTTCATGGATATACTGTTGAAATCATTTATCATTTGCCTGTTGTTTGCCGGCTCAGTAATGCTCTTCAATCCTTCGGAAGACATTAAGAAGATTCAGATGCAGATCGGAAAAATTTTCAAAACAGGCTAAAACAATAACTTATTTTTCTACGCAATTGTTCAAAAAGAATTACCTTTGCTTATCAATTATAATGCTTACAAAATGAATATTGAAGAATTTATCAAGAATATTGAAACTGAATTTGAAGACCTGGAACCCGGAAAACTAAAGCCTACAAGCAATTTTCGTGAAATGTTTGATTGGAATTCCGTGAATGCTCTTATTCTGATCGCTATGGTTAACACAGAATATGACGTGGTCATCAATGCAGAAGACTTGCGATCATCGAAAACTATAAATGATATTTTCCAGATCATTCAAAGTAGGAGCAAATAAGAATGGCTGTATTTTCCGTAAATAATTTTGAATTAAAAGCTATTGCAGCATGTGTGCCTGAAACAGAATACTGCAATCTTGATTACGATCTGATTCCGTTGAAAGAGCGGGAAACATTGATCAAGATGACGGGGGTTGAAAGACGTCGTGTTGCAAAGTTTGGTATTACTACAAGCGACTTATGTCAGCAGGCTGCAGAGAAGTTATTTGCTGAAACAGGCTGGGATCGTTCCTCCATTGACATACTTATTTTTGTTAGCCAGTCGCGTGATTTCATGATCCCCTGCACCAGTGTAATTCTACAGGATAAGTTAGGTTTGCCCAAGACCACGCTTGCAATGGACATTCCGCTTGGCTGTTCAGGATTTATTTATGGCATGTCCGTTATGGGCAGTCTTCTTTCTACCGGATCCCTGAAACGCGGTATTCTGATGTCAGGCGATATCAGTACAGTAAATTGCTCCTTTGAAGATAAAAGCACCTACCCTCTTTTTGGAGATGCCGGCGCTGTGGCTTTTCTTGAACATAACCCCAATGCTTCACCTGTTCATTTTAATTTGCAATCCGATGGCTCCGGATGGGAAGCAATCAGTATTCCCGATGGCGGCATGAGGAATTCAGCCAGCAAGGAGTCCTTCGATTACCGCGATATTGAAGAAGGAGTAAGAAGGAATAAAATACAGTTGACATTGAATGGAATTGAGGTATTTAATTTTTCCCTGAGAGAGGTGGCACCCAATATCAACACACTTCTTGCTGCAAATTCTTTGTCGCTTGAGAATTTAGATTACATCATCCTTCATCAGGCAAATTTGCTCATGAATGAAAGCATAAGGAAAAAACTTAAGTTGCCAAAAGAAAAGGTTCCTTACACACTGCAGAAATATGGTAATACAAGTTCTGCTTCCATTCCTCTTACCATCATTTCAGAGTTAAAAAATGAAATATCTTCAAAAGACCTGTCATTATTACTTTGCGGATTTGGTGTTGGATTATCATGGGGAACGGCGATTTTGAAAACTTCTAAAGTCATTTGCCCGGGCATTATTGATTATAAAGAATGACATGCAGTATCATTTCGAATTAAAAAACAAAACCATCCTGGTTACCGGCGCTTCTTCTGGTATCGGGAAAGAAATTGCACTCAACATTTCTCAATCAGGTGGACATGTCATTATTACCGGAAGGGATAAAGCCCGATTGAGAAAAACATTCAACATATTGTTTGGAGAAGATCATAGTTTTCATGTAGCCGATCTGTCTGTTGACTCGGAATTAATTGCTCTTATTGACCAGCTTCCATTGCTTGATGGCATAGTGCATGCAGCAGGAATCACAAGTCATATCCCTGCGAAATTCATAAACTCAAAGAACATCAATGAAACATTCGATATTAATTTCAATGCGCCTGTTTTATTAATGAAGCAGTTGTTGTTGAAAAAGCTTTTAAACAATTCAGCATCCATTGTTTTTTTGTCATCCATTGCTTCAAAATATCCTTATTTCGGTGGTGCATTGTACAGCGCATCCAAACTTGCAATAGAAGGTTATTCCCGTACACTGGCACTGGAATTGGCTCCGAAAAAAATCAGGGCAAATTGTCTTTCGCCTGCAATGGTGCAAACTCCCATGCTTGAAAGAACAGAGGAAACCATCTCCAAAGAATCGCTTGAAAGATTGAAAGTGATGCATCCATTGGGTTTGGGATTGCCCGAGGACGTTGCCAATGCTGCAGTATTTCTGTTGTCGGATGCTGCAAGATGGATCACAGGTCAAAATATAATTTTAGGAGGATTTTGAAATTATGATTGATTGTTCGGTTATCATTCCGGTATTTAACAGCGCAGGTTCATTGAACGAATTGTATAACCGGATTGACAAAGTTTTCTCTGATATCAAAAAATCGTTTGAAATAATTTTTATTGACGATGGCAGTACTGACGAAAGCTGGAATGTGATCAGGAAAATCAAGCTGGATACAAATAACAGCAACATCATTGGGATAAAACTTTCAAAAAATTTCGGTCAGCACAACGCTGTTTTCTGTGGACTTGAGAATGCACAGGGAAACATGGTAATTACTATTGATGATGATCTGCAAATTCCTCCCGAAGAAATTCCGAAACTTTTAAAA
The DNA here is from genome assembly GCA_903889915.1 of uncultured Bacteroidota bacterium. Lineage (GTDB taxonomy): Bacteria > Bacteroidota > Bacteroidia > Bacteroidales > CG2-30-32-10 > CAISZK01. The sequence continues at coordinate 4,813 of CAISZK010000342.1, read as the reverse complement.
ACTTTTGAAGAAAAGAAATGCGAACTTGTTTACGGATATTTTAAAAAGAAACATCATTCGGTATTCCGTAATTTTGGAAGCTGGTACATTAAAAAAACAGGAAAGATGTTGAATAAAGCGCCCGGTGAAGGTTCTTCATTCAGGGTACTGTCCCGCAACCTGACTGAACAAATTTTGAAGCACGCCCAGGAGTTTGTGTATATTGATGAACTTCTTTTGTGGTACACAAATGATATTGCTTTTGTGCAGGTAGAACATCTGTCACGAAAGCATCATAAGTCAGGATACTCCACAATCAAACTTTTTCAGATCACTTTCAACCTGATGATCTATTACACCGCAGTCCCTTTGAAAATGATGATCTACGGAGGGTTTTCATTTGCGCTGATAAGTTTTTTTGTCGGGTTATATTACATCGTAAAAAAAATATTTTTCCATCACACCCCTCCCGGCTATACTTCGATCATTGTTGCAATTCTTTTTTCAACGAGTGTTATCATCTTTAGTCTTGGGATCATTGGCGAGTACCTGCATCGCATATACAAAGTGCAGAATAAAAAACCGCCTTTTTCTATTAAAGAAAAAATATGAAGTGGAAGAAATACGGCATTACTCTAAGCAGGATTACTGAAGGAGACATCGAACTTGTCAGGCAGTGGCGCAATCACCCGGACATAATGAAAACAATGCAATTCAGGGAATACATCACTCCCGAAATGCAAAAAAAATGGTTCGACTCCATCAACAATCTTCACAATCATTACTACATCATTCAATATAAAAATGAAAAAATAGGACTCATCAACAATAAAAATATTGACTGGGAAAAACAAACTTCCGAAGCCGGTATTTTCATCTGGAATGATTCGTTCAATTTTGCAGCTTTATTGGCTTCACTCTTACTTTGCGAGATTGGTTTTTATGTTGTACCGGGACAGGAAAAGGGCGGAGTTTCGTTTATAAATGTGCTCCGGGATAATAAATTTGCAATAGATTACAACAAACTTCTGGGTTATGAAATTTATCATGACGACCCTGCCGAAAACACCGTAAGATACATACTGACGCGTGAGAATTTTGAAAAGCACACACAGAAATTACGTGAGGCTGCATTAAAGTTATCAGGTGGTGATGCGGCAATTTATCTGATAATTGAAAAACACGATTATGATTACGGATTTGCACAGGTTATTGAATCCATTGAAAAGGATTACTGTTTCAAATACGATATCAGGATTGAAAATGGAGAAAAAATTTATTCTCTTTATGCGGTATGATTCTTAGTGCTGATGTTTTTTAGTTTTATTGAATAGTTCTTTGTCCACCATGGCTTGTATATTTTGACCAGCATTTTAAAAAACATTTCTCGCAATTTAGAAGGCAGCATGACTTTTGCTGTATCAAGTATTATGTAGTACAACCGACCATAAAACATACCAGGTAAACATCCAATAAAAAGTAAAATATTTTTCTTCTTGTAAATTCTTTGATAGTGCATAATCTCAGCATATTTTCCGACAATCATATCGCATTTTTGAATCTCAATTTTAGTCATTTTATTTTTCCACTGCTCAACTTTATTTGGTGAAACAGGTTCAAACAAACTCTTAAGATAAACATCTATTAACTTCTGCGGATATGTTTTCAACACTTCATCTTTTATACGATTATAGTGTATCATGTCTTCAATAAAGTTTACATTGAGGAATTCACAAAGTTTTGTAAGATATTTTTCTGGTTCCTTAACTAGGTCTTCATATTTTACGATATGAAATCGTGATTTGTCCTTATTGTACGATTTCAAAAATATTTTATTGTAATACCGCCACCTGTATGCTAATGAAGGCAACCATGGTTTTTCGAAATCCACATTTTTCATCGAAAGCACATTATCCCGGTAATCTCTCACAATATATATGAAACGGGCATCAGGAAAAATTTTCAGCAGTAGCGGTATGCTCAGCGTGTAGGGAGGATTTTTATCAGCAAGAATTTTTATTTCATTCTTTTCAAAAAACGAAATGGTATTTAGATAAATGATTTTGCAAATATCCTGGAAAGTGGAATTCTCCGGCACTTTAAGTAATTCTTGTTTTAAAAAATCATTGTCAATAGTCCAAAGATTATATTGTGGTTGCCTTAGAAGTTCTTCAAAGAAAGTGAGAACAGTTTTCTCATCCCAAATTTTAATTTTACCGTATTTTGGGAAAAGATTTTTAATGAATGCAGATTCAAGAGGGATGCGAATGTTTGGATGTGCATCAAGCATAAAACGTAGCATGGTAGTGCCTGACCGCGGGCGACCAATAATAAAGACAAAAGGGATTTTACTCAAAACAGTTGTATGCATAATCAATAATCATTGTATAATTTCAACCTGTAAAAATTTCGCCCCATCACCTTCGCTATTTTTTTTCTGAATTTTATATTCCAGCGAAAAGGAAGTGCATTTAAAAATTTATAAACCACAGGCACCACAAAGCAATATAAAATATTCGGAATTTCCATGAGATAAATAAATAATGACCGGGTTTCAAATCTCCTTTCATAGCCTGCAATTTTAGCATATCTGCCGGCCATAACATCAGCAATGCGCTCTTCTTTTTCATTTAACTGTTTTTTCCATGTTGATACATGCTCCGTGTTGATGGGGCTGAACAATGATTTAAATGCGCGGTCAATTACATCTTTTGGATACTTTGAATAAACCTCGTCTTTGATCTTATAAAATTCGAGCATCTCACCATAGTATTCCAGGTTAAAAAATGAGCAAACTTCAGTCAGTATTTTTTCAGGCTGCCTTGTCAGGTCTTCGTATTTTATTTCCAAACATCTTGCCGGAAATTTATTTTTGAAATTTAAAAAGTTTTTGTAAGCCTGCTTCCACCTGAAAAGCTGTATTGAAATACCGGGGTTCTCTGTCCGCAGTTTTCTCATCGAAATTATTTGATCCCTGTAGTCCCTTTGCAGATAAACAAACTTTGCCTCCGGAAAAATTTTATTAAGTTTCTTTATGTAGTCAATATAGGGTGGATTTTTATCTCCGATAATTTTTATTTCTCCCTTCTTAAAAAATGACTGATAATTCGCATAAATAATTTTGCAAATTTCAGCATAAGTCAACATACCATTCGAATTTTTCAGGCTTTTTCTGATGTTGCCAATATCAATTGTCCAGGAACCAAATTTCGGCACTTTCTTTAAATCGTCGCAAAGCATGTCAATAGTTGCATTGTCCCATTTTGTTATTCCGTGGTATTTATTATAAAGCACAATGAATATCGGCGATTCAAGAGGGATCATCACATTGGGGTGCGCATCCAGCAATGTCCGCAGCAACGTTGTTCCCGACCGTGGTCTGCCGATGATGAAAAACACCGGCAGCTTGCTTATATTTTCTATGGAATTTATTTCAGTCATACGGGGGAAACGTTAGTTGTTTGTTGTTTGTTGTTGCGCCCTGCCACTGCTACTGCCACTGCCACTGCCACTGCCACTGCCACTGCCACTGCCACTGCTACTGCTCCTGCTACTGCTCCTGCCACTCTAATTTTCAATTTCCTTTCAACCATTAAACTTTTCCGGGTCATAAGGATATTTCTTCATTTCCGAATTCAATTTATCGGCAACACTGCGTTGATCACATTTAAGCATTTCAAAAGTAATAAAAGTATTCATTCTGATTATCCGAAGGTTCTTGTCATGCGTTCCCAATATGTACCCATTGCGTGCTGCAACAAAAATACTAAATACTCCCCGCGAATATTCTTCCAGTTGATGAACTTCATAACGGTCGTTTTCGTTCATGAACTTCCTGATAATATCCTTTGGCAATGTCAGGTTTAAATTCAGCCGTTCATTGAAACGTTTAAAGAAATGAGTTGTGTGGAAAGTAAGCAATGCGCCATTGTCAACCGGAGCAATTGCCAATAGACCTTTATCACCATAATAATAAGTGATGTGGTTTGAAAAAGTATTTTTTTTATTCAACCCAAACCGGATTATCCAGTTATTTTTATACTTCGAAACGTAATCGAAATATTTTACGATAGTCTCGCCTCCCTTTGGTTTGTATTCGTGCAATAACTTTCGCTGCACATAAATTCCCTTGTTGCGCACTATCGGGAAATCCTTATCAATTTCCTTTTTTATTTCGGCCAATGTCATTGATGGTACCAGCATAATCACAAAGATTAATTAAAAAATCTGCATTATCCAAGGTGTCAAAGATAAGGAAAATTAAAAGAATTTGATGATGGAAATTATTGTTCGGTAACGAGCGGCAGCTTGCCGCCGCACTTTTTTTGCTGGATTTACTTGCACTTCACTTTCTTATTAACCACTATTCGTTCTCTCATGTCGGTCGTTGATGTCGTATAGCGTCGGCGTTCGTCGGTGCTGTCATGTTTGCACTGTCACGTATGCATGTCCGATTCTTGTCTACCGACCATCAATTAATAATCTGCCTTATAGTATGTCCTTGTACCTAGGTCAAGTCCAATAAAACCCTTCATGCCTACTAATACCATTTTCCATGTCGCTAATTTATAACTATTGTCAAGGTGATTAATAATATAATGTTTTACAATAGAAGTGTCTATTGGATGAGGATATTCAATAATTTTAAAATACTTTACTCCTCCAATCGTTAACTTTTCATCATCTGCTCTTGCTTTTCCGTGGCGATAATATTCATGCTCATTCTCGTGGTCATAAGCATAAACCTCGGCTCTGCTATTTGACTCAATTTTAATATAAGTCCATCCATATTCCATATAGGAACCTCCAGACCAATATCCAATAAACTCAGGTC
>CAISZK010000341.1 GCA_903889915.1 uncultured Bacteroidota bacterium | reverse complement strand
CAAACTTGAATGATTCCCATGCTATTTTGAATGAAATTCATTCAAACTTGAATGATTCCCATGCTATTTTGAATGAAATTCATTCAACTTTCAATAAAAAAATATTTATAACACATTGTTATTGTGAATCATATCTGTTTTTTATGAAAAAATGACAGTTTTTGACAAAATGACAGTAAAGCATAATACAATATCGCCTGCCTTTTCCCGGATGTTCTGGGAAATGGCAGGTGATTTTCTTTCTTTTTTAAAGGTTTTATAAATATATTCTCACTTACATGTTAAAATATCCAAAGATATAATTAAAAAAAATATTACTTTTCCAATATAGAAAACAGATGTGGTCAGATTATATTACGAAATTTCGGGTCTCGCGGACGGAAATAGGGATAATCCGACCTAATTACCTTAGTAACATTACAATGTACCAGTGAACCCAACCTTATTATCTTATTAATTTGCAATAAGGTAATAAGGTTAAAATCATAGTATATCAGCCTTTTACTAAGGTAATAAGGTTTGGTGGTGGGCGTTTTATCCCCGTTGGATAGAAAGTATCCTGCGGGGTTGAAGAACCAGAAGAAATAAGGTTTTTTTCAGAAAAGGTTATTGATGAAATGGGATTTGATTAATTGAAGGCACGCGTTGGGAAACGAGCGCCAACAGGAGTTTGCTTTGTAGCGAGACTACAAAAGTTTTAAAAACTTTTGTAGTCTGGATGATTGCAAAATCCTGACGATGGAGTTTTAGAAATTAAAAAACAGCGGAGGAAGTTTTAAAATGAAAACCCATAATCATGTCTAAAAACAATCTTCCATCCGCTGTAAATTATAAACTAAACTGGTGCAAAATTATAAAAAAAAACAATTTCTCAAATTATTTTCCCTGTTCGGGCGCGTCTCCGCATTCGCAAATTAATAATGAAATATGTCACTCATCAGGAGATGCGCGCCAACGGAGCCTTCTCCCTTCCACCTTCTCCCTAAAATCCTCTAACCAAAAAAAAACGAACTTATCAATTACGCTTTGAAACGTAACCGGTAAGTTCGTTGTGGGTAAACGAAGAAATTGGTTTGTGTTATTTCACATCTATCAATTCAACGTCGAAAATAAGGGTTGATTTTCCCGGGATGGGGCCATAATCCTTTTCGCCATAGGCAAGGGTGTATGGCACGATGAGACGCAACTGTGCGCCAACTTTCATCAGGGCAATACCTTCGTCCCAACCGGGGATCACTTCGCCATTGCCCAGGGTGAAGCTATAAGGTTCGCCATTTTGAATGGATGAATCGAAAATTTTGCCACTGGTAAAATAACCGGTGTAGTCAACTTTCACTTTTTTGCCTTTCACAGCCTGTGTGCCTGTGCCTGCTTTAACGACGATGTACTTCAGACCGGAAGCTGTGGTGAGGGTGTCTTTGCCTGTCACAACATAAGGCACGGGAGTTTTTGACTTCTCTGCTTTGATAATTTCAATATCAAAAATCAGGTTTGCTTTGGCAGGTATAGGTCCACGGGCAGCTTCACCAAAAGCAAGCATGTAAGGAACCATCAGACGGGCTTTGTCGCCAACATGAAGATACGTAAGTCCCTCGTCCCATCCTTTGATAAGTTTGCCGGCTCCAACAGGCACAGTGATAGGCTCGCCGGTCTGCACACTTGAATCAAAGATTTTACCATCTTCGAGGAAGCCTGTGTAGTGCATATTGACATTCATTCCTGCTTCAATTTTTTCGCCGCTTCCTTTGGTGACGATGATGTAAGCCAGTCCATCAGCAAGTTTAACAGTGTCCTTGCCTTTGGTGTCGTAAGGTTTTGGAGGTATGGGAGCCGGGGTGAAATCAACAAGCTCGACATCGAAAATAAGGGTTGAATTGGCGGGTATCTTGCCGTTTGCCTGTGCTCCATAACCGAGATCAGGAGGAATGGTGAGAACGGCTTTGTCACCTTTGTGAAGATAGAGAATACCTTCGTCCCAACCTTTTACTACTTTTCCAACTCCAATAGGGAATTCCAGAGGAACTCCTCTTTTAACAGAGCTGTCAAATACAGTATCGTTAGTAAGTTTGCCTGTATAATGCACCTTGACCTTGTCGCCAATGGCAGGTTTAGCATTATCGGGATTGAGCACGGTGAACTTGATCTTAAGTCCACTGGCGGTGGTGTATTCAGTGTTTATCTGAATCTTGTCAGATAATTGTGCATTTGCAATGGTTGTTGTCATTAAAAATCCTATAAAAATTAAAATTATCCGGTTCATAAAAGTTTGTTTATTTAAAGTTATAATTAATTATTGTCATTGGTCATTGGTCAATTGTCATTGGTCAAAAGTCAAGTGTCATTGGGTCATTAATTGTCATTAGTCAAAAGTCAATAGTCATTGGGTCATTGATGGTCTTTAATAAAATCAAAAATCATTTAACAGAGATGATAGTTACAACGAAATATAAAGGGGTGTAAGGCTCGATAAGCTTGCCGGCCCCTCTTTCACCATAAGCAAGCTTTGATGGAATAATGAATTTTGATGTTCCGCCAACTTTCATCAGTTTTATCCCTTCTTCCCAACCGGGAATGACGCGGTGGGCGCCAAGAACGAATTCAACAGGGCCACGTGTCGTGGATGCGTCAAAGATGGTTCCGTTGAACAACCGGCCTGCATAGTCCACTTTGACAGTGTCGCCATCTTTTGGAAAGGCGCCGCTACCTTCTTTGACAGGGATGTAATAAAGCCCCGACTCAGTAGGCTTCACGGTAATGCTGCTGTCCTTGATAAATTTTGCTATTTCGACTGGTTCTTTTGATTTACGATCTTCAACGAGTGCAGCCATCTTTGCTTTTTTGTCGGCCTGTTCTTTTTCAAAGTCGGCTTTCAACTGTATAGCTTTCAGAGAAACTTCAATTACGATTTTGCTGCCCGGTTTGAAAAAATCAGGGACTTTTTCCTGTGCAATATTTTTCAGGAAAAAAGAATCGGCACTGACAATAAAAGAAGCGCTGTCGCCTATGCCCATCATGGCCAATCCTTCGCTGACATCACCTTTATATTTTGGCGCCACCAGTTGAAGCTTTGCAGGCTTGCCGTATATTGCACTGCTGAACAAAACGGAATCCTTTACCAGGACATTTCCTTTGCGTGAGTATGAGATATTAATTGACATCACATCGCCAATGGCCGGTTTTGGAGCATCTTTAACTACTTTGATAAAATTATAAAAAAGTCCTGAACCGGTTTTCTGGTAATTCTTGAACGAAGACTGTCCCCAGCCAAACTGGATGGACAGAACAAGTGCCAGAGATATCAACAATGTTTTTCTCATGCGAAGGGTTTAAGGGTTTGAAATGTTTGAAGTGTTTAAGAGTTTAAAGGTATAAGGTGGTTTGAGCGCTGCCAAATACCTTATACCTTTAATTCTTTTAAATATTGCCTGACCCATGGCAATTATCATTCTTATCCTTTGTTTTTATTTAATGATATCGAGCAAAGTTATCTCAAAATACAAAGGAGTGTAAGGTTCAATAGCACCTCTGAAGCCTTTGTCTTCGTAAGCAAGACTTGAAGGGATAAGGAATTTAGCCTTGCCACCAACTTTTAGCATTTTAATTGCTTCTTCCCATCCCGGAATGACGCGACCTGCGCCAAGTCTGAATGAAATAGGACCACGTTTGGTTGAGGCATCGAAGATAGTTCCATTGAGAAATTTACCAACATAATCAACTTTTACAGAATCGCCATCTTTTGGAATTGCACCGGCGCCGTATTTAATGGGAATGCAATAAAGACCTGATTTGGTTGGTTTGGCATAGATGCTGCTGTCCTTGATGAATTTTGCTATTTCTTCAGGTTCTTTGCCTTTTCTTTCTTCAACAAAAGCGGCTATTTTTTCCTTTTCAATTTTCATCTGTTTTTCATATTCTGCTTTTCTAAGGATAGATTTTAGTTTTACATCAATCACTAATTTCTCACCTGGTTTGGCATTGGGAGGAAGTTTTTCGAGGCCTATATTTTTCAGATAAAAAGAGTCGGCATTCACAATAAATGAAGCGCTGTCGCCCACTGCCAGCATAGCCATACCTTCGCTGATGTCGCCTTTATACTTTGGTTCCACAAGCTGCAATTTTGCCGGTCTGTCGTTGTCTGAACTTCTGAATAACAAAGAATCTTTTTCATCACCTTCGCCTTTTTTCCTGTAAGCAATATCAATTGTCATGATATCGCCCATAGCGGGTTTCAGAGAATCTTCATTTTGTTTAAAGAAACGATAATAAAGGCCGGTATCGGTTTTTTTATATCCTTTATAATCCGAACATGAGCCAAGAGCGAGAACCGTTCCCGCCACCAGCAATGCAAATAGTTGTTTTTTCATAAAATGTTATTGTTGTTTGTAGTTTATTGTTAGTTGCTTTTTAAAGTTTAAGGTTTAAGGTTTAAAGTTTAATGTTCAATGTTGGGTCTGCCACTGCTACTGCCACTGCCACTGCTACTGCCACTGCCCCTCCTATTTTCTATCATTTAATCTCCGTCAATTCCACATCATACACAAGTGTTGCTCTTTTTGGTATTTTATTTTCGTCACCAAGAAGGCCAAAAGCGAGGTGCGAAGGAATGATAAATCTTGCTTTGTCGCCAACATGAAGCAACAGCAATCCTTCCTCAAGTCCGCTGATCTCGTCGCTTTTCCCAATCAGGATATCTTTAGCTCCGTCCTGCTTCGAGGAATAAACAACATCGCCCGTGATCAACTTTACAGTAAAATTAATAACGGCATGTTTTCCTTTCTCAGCTTTGATGCCGGAGCCTTTGGAATAGATCATATACCTGAGGCCTGTGCCTGAGTTCTGCATTTTCCATTGATGCCTTTCAATAAAATTGGAAATTTGATCGTCCTCGTTCTTCACAAGGGTTTTATTCACCTTTACCAATGTGGTATCATATTTTTTAGGATCTACGACCGTAGTTGTTTTCTTTTGATCATCGCTGCTTCCACAGGAAGAAAGCAGTGATGCCAGGAAAAAACAGAATGATATTTTAATAAAACCAGGCATTTTAAGAGTTACGGGTTTATAGTTTCGGGTTTAATGTTGTTGTATCTATTTTCAATTTCTGGTTACCGGCCTTTGTCACATTAAATGGCGGGCATAATTTCAGGTAATAATTTCTCAAAATATTCAAGCGTTTCTGGCATGCTCACGTAGCTGTTGCCGCCAGCAGCATTATGATGTCCGCCGCCCTGAAAATATTTGCGGCAAATATCATTCACCGAAGCATCACCTTTCGATCTCATTGAAACCTTTATGTTGCCATCCCTTTCCATAAATAATGCAGCCAGTGTGATGCCATCAATTGACAGCGCATAATTCACCACTCCTTCAGTATCGCCGATTTTATAAACAAATTTATCAAGGTCCTCCTTTGTGAGACTGATGTAAGCTGTTTTAAATTCAGGAAACACCTTGAGTTTCTCACTCAGGCAATATCCAAGAAGTCTCATCCTGTTTATGGAATAAGTATCGTACACAAGCCTGTGAATATGTTCGCCGTCAATGCCGCATTTAATGAGTTCGGCAGTGATCTCAAAAGTTTTTGCATAGTTGCAGGCATAGCTGAATGAGCCGGTGTCAGTGGCAATACCCACAAAGAGACATTCGGCAACATCTTTATTTATCAAATGCTTTTTGCCAAGTCCTACAACAAAATCATAGATCAATTCAGATGTTGAAGAAGTTTCCTGGATTGATATGGCATAATCAGTAAACTTTGAAGGTTCCAGGTGGTGATCAATGAGTATCTTTACAGCATCAGATTTGGTGTAAACTTCACCGATACTGTCCATTCTTTTAAGATCATTGAAGTCGAGGCAAAAAATAATACCGGCTTCAGCAATCACTTTGGCCACCTTTGCATGGTCTGTTTCATCAATAAGAATGTCTCTGCAGGCAGGCATCCATGCAAGAAATGAAGGGAAAGCATTAGGGATGACAACAGAAACCTGGTGTGCGTCCTGCACCAGAACATTGTATAATCCCATTGAAGAGCCGATGGCATCGCCATCAGGATTGACATGAGTAATAATGGCAATTTTAGCCTGTGAGGCCAATAGACATTGGATTTTATGAATTAGTTCCTGGTTCAGATTTACCTATTTTTAAAGAGTTGCAAATTTATTAATAAATATGATTTGGAAGATAATAATAGTTAATTTCGCCAATTAAATTTTGGAGAGCTTTTATTAACACATTTGAGCTTTATCAAATAGTCACTAATAGTCATTGATAGTCATTAGCGGTTAACAATAATGACATGCAATAAATGACGCTAAGCAAATGACAATTTATAATGGAAATTTAAAAATAAAAACAAATAGTTATGTCAGGAAATAAAACTTTCACAATGATCAAGCCTGCTGCTGTGAAGCAGGGCTATACAGGTGCAATACTTGCAAAATTTAATGAAGCAGGTTTTAGAATTGCAGCCATGAAATTCATACACCTTCGCAAGGAAGAAGCCAAAGCGTTCTATGCAGTGCATAAAGAAAGACCGTTTTTCGAAGACCTTGTTATTTTTATGTCGTCAGGCCCTATAGTCGTTGCCATACTTGAAAAAGAGAATGCAGTAGAAAACTTCAGAAAAACGATAGGTGCAACCAATCCCAAAGATGCAGAGGAAGGAACTATCAGAAAACTTTTTGGTGACAGCCTGCAATCAAATGCTGTGCATGGCTCCGACTCGGATGAGAATGCTGAGATTGAATGTGATTTTTTCTTTTCGACAAGAGAGAGATTTTAGGAATTCATTTTTTGTGTAGTTTTGAAACTATTTCATCCAAAACATGCTAGTACCTTCAATGACACTAATAGAAATAAGAAAAGAAATTGAAAAAGATTTTCCTATTGTTGTCAGAAAAGCTGATTTTCTTGAACACAAACTTACCCGTGAAACCCGGCCCCACGGCAAAGACAGTTTCGTTAGAGTTTATGATTACCTTTCTAAGTACAAAAACAATTGGCTTATAAGGATTGAAACAAGAAGAAGGGTGATGGGAACCTCATTTCTTGTTTATTATTATAACAATATAGGTCTGGCTGGAATTACTGTTTCACCTGATGAGGAATTGTTAGGCTATTATACTTCGCATTTTTTTAAAAGATTTAATCAACGTCTGGCTCTTAACCTGACAAAACCAAATGAAATTATGAAGGCGTTCATCAATGAATGCTTTACATTTCATGGTAGAAATCTGGATGTGATAAGTCCTGGAATTTATAAAACAGTCTGTGCAACTCAAAAGGGCTATTGCCTGGGGATCATGGATGAAAACAAAAAGTTTTTGAGGATAAACACTTTTATCACAAAAGATATGCTAAAGGAAGGACAAGTTCCACTTGCAGATCAATTGAATCAAAGAATGGAAAAGTTCATAAATGAACATAAAAATTTTCAGTTTTAATGGTCTAGGTTGTTCATTCCCTCTGGGTACTTTTATTTCAAACATACGACCACCTTTGGAGTTATTTGCCCCCATCCGTACCATTTGCCTTTTGGCGACAGCCTGCAATTAAATGCTGTGTATGGTTCGACTCGGATGAGAATGCTGAGATTGAATGTGACTTTTTCTTTTCAACGAGGGAGAGATTTTAGCAGTGTATCTTGATTTGCCTGGTTCCGAAATTCCGGCAAATCTAAAACACCAATTATTTTGCCGGTTCCAGAGTCAGATTTTGGCTGACCGTTTCTTCATCAATATTGCTTCCTTCGGTAACCCTCTCTCTTGTGAGGCCACTTAACACAACTTTTTTGTTTCTCAGTTCAACAATATCATAAACATTGGGATTGGCATTGGTATAGGTGTAAGTACCGGTGCCATCATAGATTGACAAGGGTTGCATTGCGACACATTCTTTGTTTTTATAACCTGCATCTTTATTTTTTGACATAAAATACCAGTTGCCATTTTCTTCATAAATAAAATCCTGGTAGTAGGTCATGTCAAGTTTTTTATAAATTGAGTATGTTCCGTCTTTTTTGATCTCAATCGTGTAGTAGTATGTTCCTTCATAGCTGTTATAATTCAGTTGCAATAGAAAATTTGAGCCTGAACTATAGAGATCCGTTTCGTGTGAGCCTGATGTAACAAAGCTTGCGACACCGCTTGTTACTTCCCATTTGTTGCACAACCTTGCTTTTCTTGAAAGAAATGAAATTGCGGGGTCATCATCTCCTTTTTTGCAGCCTGCAAATACACCAATTAATGTAAAGAAAGTCAGCAAAAGGATGACCCTTTTCTGTGTTGCCTGTGCAAATGTATTTCTATTCATGTTTTCAGGTTTTGGAATATTATTTTTAGGCTTAAATATCCTTATTCTTTTAGTCCTTTAAATTTAAAGTAAACATAGATCTTCCCGAAGTTTTTCGAATCCTTTTCAATCCTGTGATAAAGTTTTTTTATTTCGGGTTCGGCAAGAAAACGAAGCACTTTTTTCTTTAGCTGCCCACTCCCCTTTCCGGGAATGATCACAATTTCGGGGATCTTTTTCGAAACAGCTTCTTCAATAATATCCTTCAATGACTGGTCAATTTTCCAGCCCTTGTTGTATATTTCATGAAGGTCAAGAGTCAGCTTGCTCATAAGGATTTATTGAGGGGATAAATGTAGAAATATTTATTGAATGTTAAACAAAATAAATTTTATAATAATGGAAATCTACGACTATGTTATAGCCGGCAATTATTCAAAATGTAAAGTCAGTCAGTAACTCCTGTCCGTTTTATTTATCCATGTTTTATTGGACATCCTTTCTTCGTACCTGTCTTCAAATTCAAAATATCTGTTCATACGATCAACGATCCATTCTTTTAAGAAATCGAATAACGCTATAACAGGATTTTTTCTTTTTGGGCGATCTTCAGGATTTACGGTGTTTTCTCTGATGACATAATTAACACTTGTGCCTGTTGCAACAACCTTGCTGTTGCAAACCACCTGTCCCTGGCTTTGTGGTTTTTTTGGTTTCTCTAAAGTTGTTTGCGGTTTTGGAGGTTTTAAACTCTCAGGATTATTCAATTTTCTTGGCTGATTCCTGCTGAAATTCTTCGGTGCCCTTGCCGAAGGACTGTAAATTTCCATTTTTCCCATTTGTTAAGTGACTTAAAATTTATTATTTTTGCAAAGTTCATTTACGATTAAAATGACGGGACAAAAATATAATTTACAAAACCTATTGTCAAGTGATTAAGTATGATTTAAGTTATTTATTTTTTCTGAACATTTCACTTAAGTTGCTGAATTAAGCTTAAGTTTTTATTAAGCAAGACTTAAATTTTTTGCTTAATTATTTGTTTAATCAAAATAAACTACTTAATTTTACGCCGATTTTTGCTTATGCCATCTTTTACATTCATCGGTAATCCAATTCAAAATGTGCTTGAAAAGCTTCAAACGCTTTTACCAGGCATCACCAAAGTTATTGCCTTATATTATTGCAATGAATCGGCTGAATTGAAAATAAAATCACTCATCAAAAGAAGCGGAAACGAAAACAGTGTCGAAGATTATGATTTCGATGGTCAGGATGGTTTGACGATGAAGGAAACTGACAAACTACGCAGTTCAACACAGCATATTCACTGGTACAAAAAGGATGAACTTCCTTTTGACAAAAAGACCAAGAAGACCTCTGCTCAGATGGATGTTTTTCATGAGCTGGAAAATGTAGTCCTTTCTCTTGGGTTTATCAATGATCATGACAACAAAAATGACATTATTCTATTCTATTTCAATCAGGATCTGAGCAATTTTGGTTTAACAGGAAACTCAAAGCAACTTACTGTTGAAAATAAACTGATCATTGGGTCGTTGTTGTACAACAGTATTAAAACCATTATTGATTCAGCCAAAAATGATCTTGTACTTTTCAACACCCAAAATGAAATAACAAAGTCACTCGTGAAAAGGTATAACCATTCGAAGGATGAGCTTGAAAGATACAAAAGCAATTATGGACACAACCTTGTTGATCTGTGCAAATCCTATGTGAAAGATTATAGTCAGGGAAAACGCTTTAACTATGTTCTGAGTGACGATGCCATTGCGAAAATAAGAACTTATAATGGCGACATTGCTGCTTTAAGGATCGTTATTCAGAAAGCCATCAACTACGTGAATAGTCTCTACTTTGATAACACCAAGAATGAAATTTACATTTCGGAAGATTATCTGAATTTTGAAAATATGGGAACCAGCACAGCCTCCAAACCACAGGAAAGACAACTTTATAATGACCTTACAAAAGCAGAGAGTCTGCTTGACAGATTGGAGAAAGCAGCACGCTTTGTGATCGCACAGGGCAATGACCTTACCAGCGCCAATGTTGGCAGAGCCATGACTCCGTCTATATCAGCACCTGCTATTTCGGATGCGTTGAAAAAACAAAAGAAAAAATTACTGACACTTTTAAAGAGGGAACCGGATAAATGGAGTCTTATCCGGACTGAATTTCGCCCGATAAAAAACCTGTTGAATTCACAACCAGGTATTGTTGAAAAGACAGCCTGATATGGGGTATTGAAGTAAATGGTATTAGTGTCTATTCAATTTTCAACAGCATTAATTCGTTTATACCTTTTTCAATGATTGAATTTCTCAGTTTAAATCACCTTATTTAATTTAACGAGAGTTATAGACTATTGAATATTCTAAGGGTTGAACATCAAATTATTTTTTAATAAAAATCGAACTATGCGAAATCTATGTGTAACTATGTGCCCATGTGTTAAAAAAAACTAATAATATTGAACAATGGAAGCAATAAATAAAATGTCAAAATTGAACCACATAGACACAATAGAAACATAGGCATCACAAAGAAAATCGAATTTAAAATCTATAGATCACCTTATTTATTTTCGATGATCTTCATCAATTCCGATATTTTGGGCGCAAGGATGATCTCAGTTCTGCGGTTCTTGGCTCTGCCCTCTGGTGTGGTATTTTCTGCAATAGGAAATTTATCAGCCCTTCCTGATGGGATCACCTGTTTCGGGTCAACACCATAATCATTTGTCAGTATCCTGGCAATAGCTGTTGCTCTCATCACACTTAGATCCCAATTGTCTTTGATCACTTCACCTTTTAATGGTACATTGTCGGTGTGTCCTTCAACCACTATATCAATATCCGTCTGCTTTGACAATACTTCACCAACTTTTGCCAGCGCCTGAATACCTTTCTTATCTACAGTCGCACTTCCTGACTTGAATAAAAGTTTTTCTGATAGCGAAACATAAATCTTCCCGTCCCTCATTTCCACGGTAAGTTCATCGCTGGTAAAACTTGTCAATGCTGCTTTGATCTTTGCAAGTAAAAGCTGACTGGCTTGTTTCTGTTTTTCGATGGCCGCCTGAAGCTCCGTTATTATGGCTTTGCTTTTTTCGAGCGAATCAATCTTTTGTTGAAGTTCAGCATTGAGTCGTTGCAGTTCCGTTTGGTTTAATTCAAGCAGTTCTTTTTTCTTTTTTTCAAGGTCTTTGTTTTTTGCCGAAAGGCTGTCATGCTTTGCAGCCAGAGAACGGAACCTGATGTAAAGTGAATCATATTTATCTGACAATTTCAATCTGTCAGCCTGAAGGGTATCGTACTTTTTTTTGCTAACTATACAGGAAGACAATAGAACGAATGCCAGAAAAATTATCCCGACAAATTTGATTGTTTTTTTCATTTGTTCATTATTTTGTGTATAATTTTGGATCCAAAGCTTTTCTTGTCCACATACTCAGGAATTCAATGATTTTCTTCTTGTCATAACCTGCCCCTGCTTCAAGAAATCCTGAGTCCTGCGTATGAATACGGTTACCTTTATTGTCAAGAATTACGATCACAGGAAAGCCAAAACGCTGCGGATAGCCAAGTGTTTTGAGGATGTCAAGGTTTTTGTTTTCCTTGCTGTAGTTGAGATGCACAACCACATAATTATTGTTCAAAAGAGTATCAATTTCAACTTCACTTTTACAATACCTGGTGAACCTTACGCACCATGAACACCAATTGCCACCAACCTGAACAAACACCTGCTTCCCCGTGGAATCAGCGAGTTTGACAGCATTTGCTATCTGGGTTTTGCCGTTAGCAGTGGGATCATAAATTTTAACCAATGTGTCCTGCCCGAAAGCAACTCCCGAAATGAAACACATTATTAACGCAATTTTAAAGAAAGATTTCATGTTTAGATTTTATTTTCAAAAGTATTAAATTATCATGCAGTATTATTGCAATGGTTAAAAACAAATTAACAAACTTATTCACAGTATGGGAATGAAAAAGTTTTCATCATGTGATACCGGAATAAAGATAAAAGGAAATAAGGACAGTCGTACACTTATTTTCTAATTACCTTCTCCCCTATTCCCGACTCAAACTTTTGGATCTTTGATAAAAGTACCATTGTTAAACTCTTCAAAAGCAACCTCAAGTTCCTGCTGCGTATTCATCACTATCGGGCCATGCCAGGCGATCTGTTCTTTGATTGGTTTGCCTGATATCAGCAACAATTTAGCATGTTCCTCATTTGTTTTTATTTCAACTTCATCTCCGTCGGTGAAAAGCACAGCAGTTCCTTTGTGCATCATTTTTTCATCACCATCACCGAAACCGGCAGAACCCTCATAAATAAAAGCAAAAACTGTGTGCCCTGTTTTTACTGAATGTGAAAATAAAGTATTCGCCGGAATTGAAACATCAAGATATTCGGGATCGGTCACAATGTCCTTCACCGGGCCTTGTGTGCCGTTTACAGTCCCGCAAATTATTTTGATTTTTGTTCCATCTTCCAGAACGATTTCGGGTATTTCACCTTTTCTCACATCTCTGTATCGTGGCGGCATCATTTTGTTCGATGCAGGCAAATTGGCCCAAAGCTGAAATCCAAACATAGCATCCGAACCATCTCCTTTGGGCATTTCTTCGTGAATGATTCCACTCCCGGCGGTCATCCATTGCACATCGCCCGAATAGATCACTCCTGAATTACCCATGCTATCCTTATGTTCAACCTTTCCCTGCTGAATATAGGTGATGGTTTCAATGCCGCGGTGCGGATGCCATGGAAAGCCTTTCAGGTATTTTGCCTTATCGTTCGAGCCAAATGCATCGAGCAATAAAAACGGATCGAAATCCGGAACCTGTGCATTTGCAAAAACCCTGTTCAGATACACTCCGGCGCCATCAATGGTGGGCTGGCTATAAAAAATTTTATTAATTCCCCTTTTCATTTTTTTAATTTTACAGAACGTTTTATACTTGCAAATTTACGAACAAAAAATCAGCACCAGGGACCTCTCATCATTTTGTTTAATGAATATCCGTTGTTGTATCAGTTTAATTGATTTGGTTAATTCCTTTTTTCCTGTGCAGTAAAGAAAAACCTTATTACCTTAGTAACATTACAATGCACCAAAGATTCCAACCTTATTAGCTTATTAATTTGCAATAAGGTAATAATGTCAATGTTTCGTTATATCAGCGTTTTACTAAGGTAATAAGGTTGCAAAATCTAATTATCAATAAGTTTGTTTATGACTTTGAAAACTTATTCATATTGAAAACAAAATTTACTGCCAGTACTGTGAAAAAAGAATTAAGTGGCTTTTCATACTGGTATGATTGCGGATATTCAATTTTGTTTAATTTTACATCGAAAATTATTTCGTTATGAGAAACATTTTATTTTGCTTTTTACTCATTGCAACTATTACTGCAAACGCACAGAAACCCAAGGATTATTCCAGCAATCCTCATGTGAAATTTTTGGTTGACACAGCCAACGGACAGTACCGGATCTCCTATACTTTCAAAGATCAGAAACAAACTCTCCGCACTTTTGAGTTTACTTACAATATCAAAAAAACATTGAAAGATATTGCCCGTTATGGTGTGCCGGTCTCGTTCTTTGAAAATGTTCCTGTTGATGCAAAAAAGGCAAAAGAAAGAAGTATGGCGATCAAAAAAGGCTTCTTTAAACAAACCGATAAATATTTGAAACCCGACAGAAATGCCATTGTCTCTTTCTACAGACCCTATTGCCGTGCAATTGCAGGTGGCATCATCAATACATTGCTGAGAGAAGGGACCGACAGTCGCAACAACAGAATTGAGATGGCAATGAAATTTGTGCAGGATATTCCCTACGGCGTTCCGCAGATCAAGGATAGTACATGGGAAGTGTATGGAATTTACCCGCCACCCGAAACCATGATCAGGATGTACGGCGACTGCGATTCGAAAGCCATATTGTTTGTCAGCATCCTTACCTACCTGATAAAAGACGATGACATTTTATTTCTTTTCCAGGGACACGATCACGCATTGGTTGCAATTAAAGGGACACCTGTTTCAACGCAAAAATACATTGAAGTTGACAAGGTGAAGTACATTATTTGCGATGTCACCGGCCCCGAAAGATTATCACTGGGTGACGACGGCAATAAATTTGATGCATCGGTGGGCTACAAAGTGGAAAAGGTGAAAGTGAAGGGATATAAATGGCATAGCATTTAGCAAATGATTTGTATTTTCAACAAATACCCAAAAGTCGCAAACAAAAGTACAAAACTTTTTTATGACATTGTGAGCTAAAAATAGGATGATATTTTTAAGTTTAGGAGACTTTTGATAGTAGCCGAACACACCACCCCCTTTCCCCCAACGGGAGTTTAAAGGT